>JALURJ010000001.1:0-195 GCA_027016915.1 Desulfurococcales archaeon
AGGATGTCCCAGGATCGGCCGAGCCGCCGAGAAGCCTCACAGCATACTCAAGGTTTCTGGGTTCCTGCAGAGTGAACACCGCCCTCACAGCGCTGTTGGCCACTACGGCGTCCTCCAGGTCAAGGGGCTGCTGCGATATCGTTATGAACCCTACATTGTACTTCCTGCTCTCAGCTAGTAGCCGTGCCAGCAGCG
>JALURJ010000001.1:205-2114 GCA_027016915.1 Desulfurococcales archaeon
TTTTTCTTCACCGTCTTTGAAGGCATTCAGTGTGCACCTCGCGGGCTATTGTGGGTGGCGCTTCGGCGTCGAGCGTTGTTACCAGCATAACTATATAGTATATAAACGCTACTCAGCGGCCTCATGTTGCGTTGACACTATGTAGAGAGCTGAACCCACGCTTACTACGGCGTTGCCTCTGGGAAGAGTCCGCACAGTCTCCCTAAGCAGGGAGGATGTCCCAGGATCGGCCGAGCCGCCGAGAAGCCTCACAGCATACTCAAGGTTTCTGGGTTCCTGCAGAGTGAACACCGCCCTCACAGCGCTGTTGGCCACTACGGCGTCCTCCAGGTCAAGGGGTTGCTGCGATATCGTTATGAACCCTACATTGTACTTCCTGCTCTCAGCTAGTAGCCGTGCCAGCAGCGACCTCCTTTTCCTGAAGCGTCTGGATAACCTGTGGGCCTCTTCAACCACTATGAGCAGTGGTTTTACTGGTGCGGACCTGTACATTACCGCTGCTATCTTCCTCAGCAGGGTTTCAGCATAGATAACCCTTACATGATCCCCGGGCAGGGTGTTGAGCATCACCGCTACAGGCCTCGAGAGGAGGCTCTCCACCGAGACGCTGGTTTGGCTGTGGAAGGTCTTTGAAAGCAGGTCTAAGTACATTGCGAGGCTGTTAAGCCTCGCCTGCTCGCTCCTGCTTGTTGCCTGGCTCGCCCATCTCCTCACAAGGGTGGCGACGCTTAGGAGTGTGGGGGGCTCCCGGTTCCAGGTCGTAGGTTTTTCATGAATTATTCCCCTCTCCACGTATGCCTCCTCGATGGCTTGTTCCAGCATCACCCTTTGAAGATTGCCCAGACCCAGCGCTGCCTGTATGAGGTCGGCAACCTCTGAAGCCCTCTCTCTGGGGGAGGCACCGTCGAGTTCAAGTATGTTTATCGAGGCTTGGGACGCGTCCCAAGCCTCGCCGCCCACGCTTTTAATGACGTCGCCGTATTCGCCGTGAAAATCTATTATCAGTATATTGAGACCCTGCCTAACCGCGGCTCTAATCATGTTCTTAGCCAGCGTGGATTTGCCCGAGCCGCTCATCCCAACTATTAGCACATGCATGTTGTTAAGCTTGGCTGGATCCAGTCCGAGGGGGCGGGGGTAAAGGGTTGCCCAGACCCAGCGCGGCGTCCTCCTCAACCTCAGCCTCCTTACTGCCCTAGCTATGGAGATCCCTATTCGGAGCGAACCCTCCTCGCGTGGGGGGTACTCAAAGATGGACCTGACGGCGGCTAGGATGGGTGCTGCTAACCAGGAGAACCCCGCAGCTGCCCCGAGAACTAAAGCGCTTGGAACTTCGTCGAGCTCGTAGAGGAGCGTGGCGACGGCTAGGGATGCCAGTAGGCCTGCTATATATATGGCTTCGTTGTGTGGGGGTGTGTTGAGAACTGCTGAAAGGAGTGTGCCCACAGCGCAGCCCGAGAACAGTGCCGAGTAGGAGGAGTACGTCTTGGCCCACCCCCTCGAGGGGCCGGGTTCCCTAATCCCCACGGTCATGGATGCCAGGACTGTTCCTGCAAGGGCAGCCACAGCATAGTGTATGCTTAAACCCTTCACAGAGACTATTGCCACGAGAAACATAATTGTGGCTATGAGGGACCCGAATAGTGCTGGGAACACTGCCACAGGCGCTGCTTCAACCACCCTGGACATTACGGTGCCTATGTACGCGTCGCCGGGTAAGGGGGGTTTAAGGGGGGATAGTGCTAGCGCCTCCAGGGCTACGGCTACCACGGCAAATACCACTAGTTTGGAGGCAACGGTGAAGACCGTTCTGCCCATCAGCGGCACCACTAATCAGCCAAATATTATCTGTGCGTCCAAATAATATTTACAGGCCCGGGTGCTTGAGGAGTACCGCAGACCTGGGGGA
>JALURJ010000002.1 GCA_027016915.1 Desulfurococcales archaeon
GTTCCAGCACATCGCCCTCCTCCAATCCCAGCATCTCCCGCACATCCCTAGGAATAACGATCACACCACGCCTACCCACACGAACCCTGTACAACTCACACCCCTATCAGAAACATTTATGTTCAGACATAAAAATATTCAGACAGCAACGGTTATTGAGTATTGTTCCTCCATAACGTGTAGACCCTAATTACGGCCCCATTGGAGTGGGCTGCCCGCATCCGAGCTTCCTTCCATGCTGGAGGGGACTACGGCTTTGCCAGGGATCAGGCCCCGCCACAAATCCGGGGACACGGGTCGGCGGGGCGGAAGTGGATAAACAGTTAGCACCTTTAGGACGGCTTCTTGGGGGGTGGCGCGGGGCCCTGGTTTGTGGGCGGTTCTTGTGGTTCGCCCCGCTCCTTGGACGAGGCTGCGGCTCCCCGGAGCTGCGGCGGTAGTAGTGATGCTAGCAGCTGGCGGGCCGAGTAGGTTCTTAGGCCCATGTAGTGGGCTATGCCGTTGGGCATGAAGACCACTATGACCATCAGCATTATGCCTAGGAACACCAGGTATAGCTGCTCGCTGAAGAAGGTCCAGAGGACCTCGTAGACGGCAACCACTATGACCGACCCTATGAGGACGCCCACAAACGACCCGGCGCCCCCGAGCAACGTCATGACGAACATCTGGTCCGTCTTCAACCCGTGGAAAACGTCGTCGGGGTAGACGTAGTTTATCCAGAAGGCGTAGACGGCCCCTGCGAGCGCGGCTGGGATGGAGCTGAGAACGTAGCCCAGCACCCTGTACTTCACAACGTCGACGCCAAACGAGGAGGCAACCAACTCGTTGTTCCTAATAGTGTTGAAGGCCAGTCCAAGACCCGACCTCTCTATCGCCCAGTTAAGGCCTAGGGCCAGCAGCGCCGTCAGAGTCATGAGGGTGAGGGTGCCCGTGTAGCCCAGCGCCGAGGGCAGGGCGAGGCCGAAGGAGGCTCCGAGGGCTTTAGTGTTCAAAACTATCTGCCTAAGCGCCTCGGCGAAGGACCATGTGGCTATGGCGAAGTAAGCGCCGTGCAGCCTCAGGGTTGGGAGGCCCAGCACCAAGGCCACAAGCATCGCCACCAGGGGTGCGCAGAGGATGGCGACCCACCACGGGTAGCCGTGGAGCACCAGGAAAGCCGCCGTGTAGGCCCCCACACCGAAGAACAGGACATGGCCGAAGTCCACCCTACCAACGTAGCCCGTTATGGTGTTGAGGCTCTGGGCCAGCGCTATCCACATCATGAGGTTCGCCGTGAACCTTATGGCGTAGGCCGAGTGGGTTAGACCAGCTACTACGCCGACAAGGGCGACCGCCAGAGCTATGATCAGGAACATCATATACCCCTCCTTAACAGCCCCTTAGGACTTATGAGCAGCACAATGTAGAGCAGCAGGAACATGAGGGCATAGACGTAGGCCGGGCCCAGGAACGTCGCGGCGATCGACTGTATGAGGCCCATAAGGATCCCAGCCACTATCGAGCCCAGAGGATACCCCATACCCCCCAACACGACTATCAGGAACGTCAGGAGCGTGTAGAGGGGCCCCTGCACCGGGCTGAAGGCCAGCGACATCGCTATAAGCCCTCCGGACAGGGTTGCCAGGACCAGCGACATCGCCAGGACCAGGGCGTAGATGGAAGACACGTTGACTCCGAACAGCGCGGCAGCCTCCCTGTTCTGGATGGTCGCCCTCATGGCCAGCCCCAGCCTGGTCCTATAGTAGACGAACAGCGTGGCGGCAATCGTTACCAGCGCTATAGCGGCCGAAGCCACCCTTGCCAGTGAAAGGTTCACAGGCCCCACGGTGAGGGCCTTCGCCAGGTACGGCACCGTAACCGACTTGCTGAAGGGGCCCCATATCATTATATATATGTTAGGCAGCGCTATGGCGAGGCCGAAGAAGAACACCAGGGTCGCCAGCGGAGGCCCAGCCACAATCCTGTTAACAACGAACCTCTGGAGAGAGTACCCTATGATGGCGCCAACCGCCCCCACCAGGGGGAGGCTGAGCAGGGGGTTGAGTCCCGCAGTGTAAAACGTGTATGTCAAGAGGCTTCCCAGGATAATGAAGTCGCCGTGCGCCACGTTTATAATGTGCATCACGCCGAAGGCCAGTGAAAGGCCGACCGCCGCTATGGAGTATATGAGGCCCAGCACAAGGCCGTCAATTATTGATTGGACGAGAAGAGGACCAGAGACGATCATTGCGCCACCCCGCCTCCACGCAACATAATCACTTCCAAGGATGTTATAAAGTGCATCGGAGGAAACTATATTTTTAACTGATAACGGCACAATGGTTTTACCAGCGGTGAGAGGGTATGGACACCAAAAAATTGTTGGTAGTAGTGGGTATAATATTGGTCATAGCTGTTATAGCCGCGGTGGCGTTCATACCCCGCGGCCCCGAGGAGCGCGTGCTCAAAATGGGCGCCATCCTCGAGCTCACAGGGTCGCTGGCGAGGGACGCGCAGGTCTGTAAGAGAGGCTACGAGGTATGGTACAAGGCGATCCAGGACCAGGGCGGTATAACGATAAACGGGAAAACCTACAAGGTCGAGCTCAAGTTCTACGACACGCGCAGCGACCCAGGCCAGGCAGCTGCGGCCGTGGACAAAGCCGTGGCTGAGGGCATGGACATACTGCTAGGCCCCTACTCCAGCGCCAATACGCTGGGAGCAATGCCAGCAGTAAACAAGCACGGCATACCCATGTTCGCGGGGTCGCCGGAGTCCCACCTGATACCTGAGCGCAAGTCCCCCTACGTCTTCCAGACACTGCTCACAACCAAGGAGAGCCCGCTGGCCTTCAAGGACATAATCCAGAAGTACGGGATCAAAACAGCGGCAATAGTCGCTGCCAACGACGCGTTCTCCCAGGGACTTGCAACCACGTTTAGGAACATGCTGAACGAGATCGGCGTACAGATCCTGGTGGACGAGACATTCCCGGTCGAGATAACGGACCTTAAACCCGTAATGTCGACCGTCGCCGCGGAGGCCCCCGAGCTAGTAGTGGTAACAGCGCACCCCACCCACCACATACTGGCGGTCAAAGCGCTCAAGGAGCTCGGCTTCAACCCCAAGATGATGATCGTGCACTACGGCATCGACTCGCCCGACGTCATAGAAAACGTCGGCCCCATCGGTGAGGGCATACTGGGCCTCGTGATGTGGAAGTCCACCGTGACGTACAAGGACCCCGTGTTCGGAGACGTGCAGGGCTTCCTCCAGAAGTGGCGCGAGGTCTACCCAGACGTGGAGCCAGACTACACCGCAGTGTCCTGCGCCGCAACTGCATCCTACGTGGTGGCACTGCTGGAGAAGTACGGGATAGAGCCCCCACTAGACAAGGACGAGTGGAACAAGATAATAGACCTGGCAACCAAGGAGAAGATCGAGACCATCCTCGGACCCATAGTGTACAGCACCGACCCGGCGCACTGGCACGTCAACATGGAGCTGGTCAAGAGCGTCCTAATAGTCCAGTTCCAGGGCGGGAAACTCGTCGTGGTCTACCCGGAGAACCTGGCCGAGGCGAGCCTGCTGTTCCCCAAGCCTCCGTGGAAGTAGCGCGGCTAACGGCGGGCCCGGCTAAAATCAAAACCAATATTAGGACTTGTTTTTTAAACCCACAAGCCAGGCAGCCTAGCACTGGGCGGGGTAAGGATGCCTTGAAAACCATGCTTGAGGTCAGGAACATTTCTAAACGGTTTGGAGGCATCGTAGCTCTAAACGGCGTCAACCTGAAAATAGAGGCCGGCGAGTTTGTCGGCCTGATCGGGCCCAATGGAAGCGGCAAAACCACGCTTATAAACGTGGTAACGGGCGTCTACAAGCCCGACGAAGGCAGCGTTATTTTCGAGGGCAGGGACATAACGGGTAAGCCTCCCCACATAATATGCAGACAAGGCATAGCCAGGACGTTCCAGATACCCCAGCCCATCATGGACCTCACAGTGCTGGAGAACGTGATGCTATCCTCCGTCTTCTGCGGAGACCGCAGCACCAAGCAGGTCTGGGAAGCCCTGGAACTCTGCGGCCTCAGCGAGAAGGCATACGTCGAGGCTGGAAAGCTGACCCTGGTCGAGAAAAGGCTGCTCGAACTCGCCAGGGCGATGGCGTCGAAGCCCAAACTACTGTTCCTCGACGAGGTGGCGGCAGGGCTTAGACCCCACGAGCTAAAGCGTCTAGGAGAAGTGCTGCACCGCCTCAACAGGGAGGGGGTGACGCTGGTCTGGGTCGAACACAACGTTGCCGAGCTGGTCAAGTATGTTAGAAGGGTTGTGGTGATGCACCAGGGCCACATACTGGCCGACGGCGAGCCCTCGGTGGTGGTGAAGCTCCCCGAGGTGGTGGAGTCTTATCTGGGGAGACTCACACTAGCCTAAACCGGCGTGGGGGGTGGTGGAGTTGGAGGAGATGTTAAAGGTGGAAAACATAGAGGCGGGCTACGGGGAGATACAGGTCCTCTGGGACATCAACGCCGAGGTGCGGAAAGCCGAGATAGTCTCGGTCCTGGGGCCCAACGGGGCGGGGAAAACAACGCTTACCAGGGTGATAATGGGGATCCTCAAGCCCTACAGGGGGAGGATAATATTCATGGGGAGGGACGTGACAGACATGCCTCCCCACGAGAGGATAGGCCTAGGTCTAAGCATAGTGCCCGAAGGTAGGCAGCTCTTCCCGGAGATGACGGTGCTCGAGAACATCCAGATGGGGGTCTACCGCCTGAAAGAGGTAAGCCAGGACGCCTTCGAGTTCGTCTTCAACCTATTCCCCATACTCAAGGAGAGGCTGAAGCAGAAGGCAGGCACTCTGAGCGGCGGCGAGCAGCAGATGTTGGCCATAGCTAGGGCCCTCGTTTCGCGGCCCAAGCTCCTGATCCTCGACGAGCCGAGCCAGGGGCTAGCGCCGAAAATAGTCCAGTCAATAATGGACACCCTCGTGAAGCTCAAAGAGGAACACTCCATATCCATCCTGCTGATAGAGCAGTACGCCCACGATGCGATCAGGATATCCGACAGGGTCTACGTGTTGAGGTCGGGCCACATCGTGTACTCCGGCGCCAGCGAAGACCTGCTGAGAGACAAGGAACTAATATCGAAATACCTGGGCTAAAACACCATAGCCCTGCCCATCAACCCCACACTCCAAGTTTTAGCGGTATGCCTCCGGGGAGAACCGTGGATAAAAATAGTTTGGACCGTTGGGGTTCTAGCCCATGCTTACTCCACCGACCTCATGACGTCGGACAGTATCTCCAAGCCCTTCATCAGGAGCTCCTCCGTTATAACTAGCGGTGGCAGCAGCCTCACCACGTTGTTGTACCTACCTCCCCTCCACACGATCACTCCCTTCTTGAAACACTCCCTCTGAACCTTGAGGGCGAGTTCTTTTGCAGGTTTCTTGGTATCCCTGTCCTCGACGAGCTCTACTCCTATCATCAGGCCCTTGCCCCGGACGTCGCCGATATAGCTAATTTCCTCGGCCAGGTCCTTCAGGTAGCCAAGCGCCTTCTCGCCGAGCCTGGCCACATGGTCCAGCAACTTGCTGTCCTTGGCGAAGTCTATAGCGGCAGCCCCGGCCACCATCGCTACAACGTTCCCCCTAAACGTCCCGGCATGAGCGCCGGGCTCCCAGACGTCCAGCTCCTTGCGATATATGATGCATGAGAGCGGCAGCCCCACCCCGCCGAGGGACTTGGCCAGGGTTATGACGTCCGGCACTATCCCAGCGTGTTCAAATGCAAACCACTTACCGGTTCTGCCCAGCCCAGCCTGTATCTCGTCGACTATCAGGGGGATATCGTTGTCCCTGGCGATCTTCTCGACAGCCCTCAGGAACTCGTCAGGAGGGACAACTATGCCTCCCTCGCCCTGCACGGCTTCGACTATTATGCCCGCAGGCTTCGGGACGCCGGAGTAGGGGTCCTCGACCATGTTTCTAAGATACTCGGCGCATGCCAGGCCACATCCCGGGTACTCCAGCTTAAAGGGGCACCTGTAGCAGTAAGCGTATGGTGCGAAGTGCGCCTCGGGAGCCAGCGGTGCATATGGCTCCTTGAACTTCCTGCTGCTGGTGACGGAGAGGGCCATCGCCGTCTGGCCATGGTAAGAACCTTCGAACGATATTATCGTCGAGCGCTTAGTATAGTATTTGACCAGCTTTATGGCAGCCTCAACAGCGTCGGAGCCCGTGGGGCCGCCGTACAGTATTCTAACCCCGCCCCTAAGCTCGGGGGGCAGTATCTCGTTGAGCCTCCTGTCCAGCTCCACCCTGGGTTTCGAGGGGAAATCCAGGGTATGCGTTATTTTCCTCAGCTGCCTGACGGCGGCTTCAACAACCACAGGGTTGGAGTAGCCGAAGTTGGCCACCGAGATCCCCGAGTAGAAGTCTATGTAGATGTTGCCATCAACATCCTTCACAGTGGCCCCTCTAGCCTCTTCTGGTACGAGCGGTATGGCGCGCGGGTACAGAACAGGT
The DNA here is from genome assembly GCA_027016915.1 of Desulfurococcales archaeon. Lineage (GTDB taxonomy): Archaea > Thermoproteota > Thermoprotei_A > Sulfolobales > WAQK01 > WAQK01. The sequence continues at coordinate 6,511 of JALURJ010000002.1, forward strand.
TTGCCCTCCAACTCCGTTTGCAGCTCCAGTATTTCCCTAGCTCTGGGTCCAGGGGGTTCGGACAGTATCCGGGGTGCCTCTTTAAAGTGTAGTTCATGGAAGGCCAAGGCCCACACCTAGCGGCCTGATTAGTGTTTGCATCACCACTTTTGCCCACATGCAATAAAATGCTTTGTTATCCAGCCAAACCCGAGGCTGGTTCCGGCCAGCATGGGAAAGGCGTGCGGGTAAGGTTGATGTATCGTGGAAACCGCGCTAAGCAATAAAGATAAATAAACTAATTGCAAGTCTTCATCAGCACCTTAAAAACACATATCCAACTAGTTAGATGGGTGAACACGGTATGGAGGAGTTCCTGGCCGCCGCTATCCAAATGGCCATAGATTCATACGACAAGGAGCACAATATTAGGAAAGCGTTAAGGTTCATAGAGAGGGCCGGCAAGCT
>JALURJ010000003.1 GCA_027016915.1 Desulfurococcales archaeon
GGCGCCGTTGGTGCCCGCGGTGGCGTTCGGTATGATGTAGGTGCTGGTGGCGTACTCGGAGAGCTCCGGGTAGAGGACGGGGATGTCGTGGAGCCTGATCCTGGCGTTCATCTGCTGGGCCAGCTCATAGACCACGTATATGCCCGGCCCGGTCACGTCGGTGGTCGCCGCTACGTGCTGGTCGGGGTCGTAGGGCTCGCCCGCCTCGGGGAGGTACCTGCTTATCACCCTGGCTGCCCCTATGTTGGGGGTTGCTATCCTGTTGACGGCATCGTCCTTGAGGCGCTCCAGCTCCTCCACCGTTATCCCGCTTTCCTCCAGCTCCTCCACCACGCTCTCGTCTATGACCGCCGAGATGTAGACGTTGATGGGTGCCAGCTCCCCGAAAGGCCTTGTAGCCACCAGCTTCATCCCAGGCCTGGCCTTGTCGTAGAAGGTGGGCGGGTGCTTGTGGGTGTCCCCTATCGCCGTAGCGCCTATGAGGAGCCTGCCCCTGGTGGGCTGCGGCACATCCACTATCTCGGCGCCCAGCTTGGAGGCGAACTCCTCGGCGTTCCGCACCATCTTCTCGACCAGCTCCTCGAGGGGCGCGTTTATCACCAGCGCTAGCCTGAGGTTCTCGTGGACCCCTAGGACGAACAGGTCGTTCAGAGTGTTGCTTAGGGCTCCGGCCACCTGCCTGTAGTCTCCCGGCTCCTCTGTGGGGTCTATGATGTGCATGGTGTCGTTGTTGGCTGCCGTGAACCCCTCTGCCGGCCTGCCCTGGGGTGTGAGGAAGTCGAAGAGGGCGAACTGGTCCTCCTCGAACGGGGTTGCTATGCTGTGCCCCTTGCCCAGGTGTATCGGCACCCCCGCCTCGGCCAGCTTCTCGTAGACGGGTCCTATGAGGCTGGCGAACCTTTCCGGCTCGTTGGCGTACCTCTGGTAGACCTGGATCACGGTTATGGCTCTGGAGGGCCCGATCCTCGCCACGTCGCGTGGATCAACGTTGGTCTGGGGGCCTAGACTGTATATCCTCCTGTGGACCTCCACCCCCTCGGCGGGGCGTGGGAAAATGTCGGCGTCCTCCCTCGGGGCTATCCTGAGCCCCATCCTCTCAAGCTTGGGCCTCAGCTCCCTGAGGGCTGGGTAGACCACCCTGTCCAGGTCCACCTTGACGGCGCAGCCCGTGGCCAGGGAGAGCGGGTTAACCCCAAGCTTCTTGTAGTACTTGACCCTCTCAATGAGCTCCTCGAACATCTCTATGCTCACCCCTTCCTCTTCCTCACCAGTATCCTCCAAACCCCAGGCTCCAGATCCTCAACGCCTAGGACCTCGTGGCCCTCGTCCCTCACCGCTCGGGGCACGTTCTCGCAGGAGGGCGGGTTGTCGGTGATCACCTCGAGGACCCCGCCGGGCGGCAGCTTGGCCAGGGCCTTCCTAGTGTATATTACCGGGTAGGGGCACACGTAGCCCCTCACGTCTAGGACCAGGGTTCCATCCTCCTTCCTATACAGCTTGGCCACGGCCCATCCCCCTCCTGTAGTCCAGGTAGAGTAGGAGGACTATCCAGAGGATCAGGGTTGCATAGATGAAGGCCAGGCCCCCGGCCCAGCCGAGCTCGGAGACTAGGAGGACCTTCTCCCCATAGATCCAGGGAGCCCCCGCCCTCACCAGGTGTCTCAGCGGGGCGTAGGACAGAACAGCTGCCGCTAGGGCCACCCAGAGCTTGACGTGGCCCTCAGCAGCCCTCCAGAGGCTCCCCGAGGCGCAGCCGCCTGCCAGCACCATTCCGAGGCCGAAGAGGAGGCCCCCAGCGACGTTGGACCAGCCAGCGGGCTTCACGTATGCGGCTGGGTCCACGTAGCCCATGTACTTGAGGACCGCGGTGCCGGTGGCGCCCACCAGGATTCCCAGGGCTATCCCTACCTGGAGCCTCACGCTCCTCCTGAACTCCCCTCCACCCCTAAGTATGTCTCTGAAGGCTGTGGCGAAGCAGAACCTGCTCCTCTGGATAATGACGCCTACGGCGATCCCCATGAGCAGGATTACAGCGTAGTATCCTCCGCCGGGGGTTGAAGTTAGCCTCCAGAGCAGCGCTGCGGGCAGGGCCAGCGCCGCGAGG
>JALURJ010000004.1:0-16554 GCA_027016915.1 Desulfurococcales archaeon
ATTCTCAGCTTCTCGACCTGGGGCGGCAGCCTGGATGCGAGCTTCACTATACCCGGTATCTTCATGGCCTCGGAGCGGGGGAGATAGTATATCTTGACCTCGAGATCCCTCGCCAGCACCTCGTTGGCCCTTCTAAACGCCTCCTCCACGAGGCTCCGGTCCGGCTTCTCCAGGTTCACGTCTACCCTTGCCCTCTCTGGGTGGATCTGGTTACCTGTTACGAGCACCCCGGCCATCTGGTTCAGCACGGCAATGAGTACGTGGAGCCCTGTGTGGAGCCTCATAACCCTGTATCTCCTCTCCCAGTCGATCACGCCGCGCACTTCGTCACCCCTATCAAGCTGGTGGCCGGGAGCCTTGTGATAAACTAGGCCTGTCCCCCTGTCTTTCCTGACCTCCTCGACCCTCCAAGCCCCCTTGGCCGAGCTCAGTGTTCCTGTGTCTGAAGGAAGTCCACCTCCAACGGGGTAGAAGGCTGTCTGGTCTAGGGCTACCCACTCGTCCCTGACCTCGACTACTTTGGCCTTGAACTCCTTCAGGTAGGAGTCATCCATGTAGAGCAGCTTGGTTGACATTCTCCCACTCAGGTGACCGATCCTAATAAATGATAAAAATCTATGCCGGGCCTGGAAATATTTCATGCCAACCTATATTTATATCCCTACATATTTTCCATAATCGGTGGAAAGTGCTGGAGGGGAATAGAACTATTCCTAAGGGTATGGTGGCCCTGGACGAGAAGGACCGAAAGATCCTCGTGACACTAATGGAGGACCCCGAGGCCTCCCAGCAACGCGTCGCCCAGAGCCTGGGGATATCCCAGCCCACCGTCAGTCTGAGGCTGAGGAAGCTGAAGAACTTGGGACTGCTGAGACACTGGTATGGTATAAGTCTGAGGGACTCCGGCCTCTACCTAGCCAAGGTGGACGTGGCTACGAGGGACGTGTCGCTTCTCGAGTGCTTCAGGTTCTGCCCATACTTTCTAAACGGGTTTATAACCAGTGGTAAGCATAATGTGGTCCTCTTCTTCGTCTCAGAAGACCTTCGAACGCTAGAGGCGATAATCGACGGCCATATACGCTCAATACCTGAGGTCGATGATATAGAATTCAGCATAGTCATCACCCCTCTTAAGGAGCTTATACACCCCCTAAACATTACCCGTATAGAAGATAAGGAGAAGTCAGAACTCTGCAAGAAGATGTGCCCTGCCATGACTAAGGGTTGCGACCACTGCTACTACTACCGTGAAGGGCGGTGTACTGGCTGCCCTCTCACCGAATGGTACAGGGGGACTCTCTGGAGAGGGCTCAGGGCCTAGAAGTATTACTAGGGGTTATTAATAAATAATACCATGACGAGTAATACTGGGTGCGCGGTTGCACATACCCGACGGCTTCCTAGACCCCTACATGTCGGCTGCAACTTACGCTGCCTTCCTAGGCTACCTCGTCTACGCTCTTCGGAGGGTGGGCAACCTCCTGGACCCCCCAAAAGCCTCCCTGGTAACAGTGCTGGCAGCCGGGATATTCGCCGCCCAGATGCTTAACTGGCCCATACCGGGAGGCACCAGTCTCCACTTCGTGGGCGGGGGTCTCGCCGGTATACTGCTGGGCCCCTACCTAGGCTTCCTAGCAATGTTTATGGTGCTTCTAGTCCAGACCCTCGTGTTCCACGATGGCGGCATAACGGCGCTGGGTGCCAACATGCTTAACATGGGTGTTGTGGCGGTGCTTGCAGGCTACCACGCTTATAGGTACCTGAAGCCGCGGACGGGCGAGTTTGCAGCAGCACTCGTGGGTGGGTGGCTGAGCATAACGCTGGCCGGCCTGGCCACAGGCCTGGAGATAGGCGTGTCGCCCACCCTCGGCTACCACCTCGACGTAACAGTGCCGGTAATGACGGTATGGCACGCCGCCCTCGGGATCGTGGAGGGTGTCGCAACCGCGCTTATAGTTGCTAGGGTTAAAGCCCTGCTCCCCGAGGTGGTGGCCGGATGACCGGGTTTCTCGGCAGGCATAGGAGGGCCCTGATAATCACGGTGCTCCTAGTGCTGGTAAGCCCGGTTTTCGGCGTGGTGCTTGCAGAGATGGTGGGCTACCATGAGCCCCTCGACGTGGCGGCAGAGAAGCTGGGGCTACCGGACAAGACCAGCGAACTCAACTGGACGCCCTTCCTCGACTATACCGTGCCAGGTCTTCCCGAAACCCTAGGCTACATCGTAGCGGGCCTCCTGGGTATAGCGGTAATCCTGGGTCTCGGAGCGCTGCTCCACAGGCTAGCTGCTAGGAGGGGCAGAGAAGGTTGATGGAGAAGCTTCTCGGAGAACTCGCTGAAGCTATGGAGTCCCTTACGAGCATAGCTAGGCCCCGGGCTAGGCCTCTGGCGGTTCTGCTCTCCTCCATCCTCTCAGCATCTCTAGTAGCGTTCTCCTCCAGCCCATACACGCTGGTTATAGGCTTGGCTCTTCTGCCATTCTACACAGCCACCGTGGGCTCGGTTCCTGGAAGAGTGCTGCGTGCGATGCTCCCCGTGTTGCTGTTCTCCGGGGCAATGGTTCTGCCTATGGCGCTACTGGGTGGTCCAAGGATGGCGGCAGCCCTAGCGGTGGCCAGGGCCGGCCTGGCGGCAGCATACGTCGCTGCAGGGTTCGCCGGCCTCGGTGTTAACGGGCTCGCAGCAGCTCTCTCCGAGATCCGGGCGCCTAGGGGCCTCGTAGATACCCTGACGCTGTTCATGCGGTTCGCACCCACCTATGCTAGGGAGCTCTCCAAAATGCTGTTGGCAAGGGCGTCGAGGATCTATTCGTATAGCGGTTTCAGGGATAGGCTGGAGATGCTGGGCGACGCTGCCGGAGACCTCATAGTTAGGGGGTATAGCCATGCATGGAGGCTGAGCCTAGCCTTATCGGCGAGATGGGTGAACCAGCAGCCCCGGACCCCCGGTGCCGTGTATATGGCTGGCCGGGGACGCATATTATATCTGGTGCCCCTCACACTCCTGCTTGTAGAGGTGTGTCTACGGGTATGGCAGTAATCCGGGCAATCGACGTGGAGTATTCCTATCCCGACGGCACTGAGGCGCTTAGAGGTGTGAGCCTAGAGGCCCGGCGCGGCGAGAAAATAGTGGTTCTAGGGCCAAACGGTTCGGGAAAAACCACGCTTCTCCTAATTCTGGCAGGCCTACTCAAACCCACCCGAGGCACGGTGCTGCTTGAGGGCAGGCCTCTCCACGGGGAGCTGCCAAAGGCCAGGAGAAGATTTGGAGTGCTCTTCCAGGACCCGGAAGACCAGCTTATAGCTCTAACAGTGGGGGAAGATATAGCTTTGGGGCCGAGGCAGCTGGGCTTGGGCGACACCGAGGTTGAGAGGAGGGTTAGGGAGGTTGCCAAGCTTCTAGGCATAGAGGGGCTTCTGGAGAGATCCCCGCACAAGCTTAGCGGGGGTGAGAAGAAGCTTGCAGCCCTCGCAGGCATAATGGCCGTGATGCCTGACATCATCGTTCTCGACGAGCCCACTACGGGGCTCTCCCCCTCCAGGAGACGGGTGGTCGAGGGGGTGATAAGCAGCGCTGCTAGGAACGGTGCAACGCTGATAATCGCTACCCACGATGTGGGTGTGGCATACAACCTGACGGACAGGGTATATATTCTCAGGGATGGCCGCGTGGTTGCTGCCGGGGGCCGAGAGCTCCTCCTAGACGAGGAACTGCTGAGGGCTAACGACCTTGAGCAGCCGCTTGTCCTGAGACTCTACTCGGAGCTCGTGGGAGGCCCGCCTCCTCGGAGTCTGGAGGAGGCAGCGCTCCTGATTGATAGGAGGTGCGGGTGATAGGCAGATTATTTTACTTAGCCCTCCGATCCATGGTTGGCGTCCCCCATGACTATGGATTGTGTGGTGGCCTGCAGCAACTCCCACCTTCTCGGCTCCCGGCTCGCTGAGGCGCTCGGCGCACCGTTGCTCCTCGTTGAGCGGAGGTGGTTTCCCGACGGCGAGCTTTACTTGAGAATCCACGGCGAGCCCGAAGGCAGGGTAGCCGTGGTCCAGAGCCTGTGGCCCAGGCCTAGCGAGGCTCTCCTAGAACTACTCATGGTTGTAGGCACACTTAGGGAGAAGGGTGTGCAGAGGGTCGTGGCGGTGGTGCCTTACATGGCCTACATGAGGCAGGACTCCGAGTTTAACCCCGGAGAGGTTGTGAGTGCGAGGCGTGTGGCCAGCCTTCTGGACGGAGCCGGCCTTGAACTGCTGGTGACGGTGGACATGCATCTCCACAGGTTTTCGTCGCCTGGGGAGCTTTTCAGGACCCCAGTGGCCAACCTCTCGGCAGCACCCTTGCTTGCTAGGGAGGCTGTAGGCAGGGGTCTGGACGAACCCGTGATTGTTGGGCCCGACGAGGAGGCGGAGCAGTGGGCGCGGATGGCTGCTGAAGCTGTGGAGACGGAATACACCGTTTTTGAGAAGCGTCGTGTCTCGCCTGAAAGTGTGGAGGTTAGGCCGAGGGATCCTGACCTGGTTAGGGGGAGAGATGTAGTTATCGTAGACGACATCATCAGCACCGGGGGGACAGTGGCGCGAGCCGCTAGGTGCCTCTTAGAAGCCGGGGCTAAGAGGGTCTATGTGGCTGTGACCCATGCACTGCTCGTCCAGGGCGCCCTGGCCAGAATATATGCGGCAGGGGTCTCGGCGCTATACGCTACCGATACCGTTGAGACCCCCTACTCCAAAGTCTCGGTTGCAACCCTTCTGGCCGAAGTCCTTGGGGGCCGTAGCCCTCAACTACCCGCCCGACGCTGCTAGGAGCACCGTGTACTCGCCCTCCTCCACAACCTCGTCCTCAGGCAGGGGGGAGCCATCCCTAAGCACAACGACGCCTGAGAGGGCTAGTCCAAGCCTCTCCACCATGTCGGCTACCTTGCTGCCTGGCTCCAACTCCAGGTCTTCAAGCCTCCCTCCAGGGATAACCCTGACCCTCACCCTGACTGTGTCGGGCATGCTCCCACCAGCTCTACCTCTCCTCACTCTACCCCTATTTTTGGGTGTTCTGTCAACCGCATCCTTATCCTGCAGAAGGAGCAGATCTTCCCACTTGCAGGCATACCACATATGGTGCAGGTGCCTGTTCCAGCCTTGTCGTCCGGCCTTGATATCCTTGGTATGAGGTTGGAAACTATGTTTGTATACATCATCTTCCTGAACTCAAGGTTGCGGTCCTCTAACCTCTCCAGCATGGCTGAAAGCTCCGGCCTCAGCCCATCGCTGGGGGCATGGGGACAGTTCTCATGGTGGAAGGGCGCCCCAAGGAGCACGACATAGGTTAGGGTCTCCTTCCCCGACACGAGGGCTAAGGGCCTGATCCTGGGGACAAGGGCGCCCATCTTCTCGGTGCGGGGCACGAGCTTGACAAGATCGTCTATTCTGCCCTGGGCTATGCTCATGAGGGTGAAGAGCGATAGGTCGTCCAGGTTGTGCCCGGTGGCTATGGCGTCGGCACCCACCTCTATTGCGATCCTGTTCATCACGTATCTCTTAACAATGCCGCAGACGCTGCAGGTAGGCCTCCTCACAAGCCTCCTCCGCCGCGAGGCAAGATCTATGGTGAATCCGTACTCCTCTGCGAGGCCGACAACCCTATAGTCGATGCCTAGAGCCTCGAAGTTCCTCCTGGCAAACTCTACCTGGGGAGTGCTGTAGCCTTCTATCCCCAGGTCTATGGTCAACCCTACCAGCTCGACACGGCCCCTATAGAGCCTGTGGAGGACGTGAAGCAGCGCCACGCTATCCTTGCCGCCTGAAACCGCGACTAGCAGCCGCCTCACTCCTCTGAGCAGCCTGTATTTCTCCACAGTCTTCGCCACCCTGCGCTCGAAGTGCTCCAAGTAATGCCGGGCACACAGGTACCTACGCCCCGGGCCAGCCCTAGCCACAGCCCTCTCGCCGCATATGCGGCATCTAAGCCGCATGGCTTCCCGGGAAAACGATACTGTTCTAGGTCTAAGGTAAATTTTACCCAGCTCATCAGCGTTTATCCGTGTGAAACCCTACTGGTTTAAATACTGCTTTTCCCAGCGCTACTCTTAGTCCGGAGGGCATCCTCTTAACCTTGCATGTAATGCCAATCAGCTCGGAAGGCCCCTTTATACCCTCGGCTAGGGGGTGTAGTAGTATTGATGGGGCTTTATCCCTAAAGCTGGCACCATCGAGAAGACCATGATGCTGTTTTCTCGGCAAGTAGCCTACGGTCCTGGCTTTATCCCCAACCTCGATGCGCGATACGAGGCCGAGGAGCCTTCCTCCACTGTATTTGGGTAAAACCTTGCTTCCAGCATCTTCATAGCGGCGATGGTTTTTGGTCTGCAGTTTTGATGCTGCGTGGACCTAAATCCTGGCGCCCCGGGGCGGAACTTTACTTCAGAATCCTGGAGGCCTCCCTAGCATAATCTATGGCTAGATCTACGACTCCGCCGTGGATCCCGTGGGTTATGAAGAGTATTCCGCTCACCTCCTCCAACGATGCCAGCTCCTCTGTAAGTTTCTTCATATACTCGACATTGTAGCTCCAAATGTTGCCATCCACTTCGTTTCTCTTCAAGCCCTCCCGGTAGTCCTCCGGTATCTCCACGCCCATTCTTTCCGCTAGGTAGACTGCGTGCCTGTAGGACTTGAGGGGCGCTAGGCTCGCTATGAAGGGTATCTCCACGCCCCTCTCCCTGGCAGCTTTCACCAGTTTTAGGAAGGCACCCGTTGTGTAGATGGGCTGGGTCACTGCGAACTCTGCGCCGGCGCGTTGCTTCTTCACTAGCTTCAGGATCTCGATGTCTAGTGGGTCGAAGTAGGGGTTAGCCACAACGCCTACGTGGAAGAAGGGCTCGCCTAGGAGCCTCCTTCCCGTGTGGTCGACGTGGAGGTCTGTTACCAGTCTGGCAAGGTAAGTGAGCCTAACGGAGTCTAGGTCGAAGACAGGGTGGATGCTCCACCTGTTGTCGCGGTATAGGAGGGGCCAGTCGCCCGTAGAGACTATAACATTTCCTATCCCGAGCCCTGCCACGGCCAGGAGCCATGAGACGAGCGCTGCCCTGCTGCGATCCCTACATGTGACATGTACAGCCATCTCTACGCCCAGCAGGAATCTGGCCACGGCGGCCGGGGCTAGGGGGTCTATGCCGGCAGCCCCTAGGGGGTTGTCGGTCATGGTTACGGCGTCGAAGCCTGCCTCATTCACCCTCTTAATGGTCTCGGCCACCTCGTCCAGCGAGCCCTCAGGCCCTAGCTCGACCTCGTAGATCAGGGGTTTCATATCCCCGAATATCATCTTCATGAGTGTGCTTCGAGGCTCCCTGGGCCGGGGCTCGTGCTCCACCATCTGAAAACCGGCATCCAGTAGCGGGTATTCAAATATGTGGGTGCGCTGCTTTTCGAGCGCCTTAACGTAGGCCTCGACCCAGACGCACCTTCTCTCATCAACCTCGCAGACGCCCCGGCTCCCGCCGCCGCATGGGCCGTTGAGCATCCGCTTCGGACAGCCGTACCTCGGCAACTTATACATGACCCTGCCTCTCCCCGATGCCTGAATATCGCCTCATTGAGATTTATATATTAACCACATAATTATAACATGGCGGTTGGAAGTAGAAGGCCTAGGGTTGCCGTGCTGAAGACGGGGGTGGTTTGAGATGAGCAAGATTTCAGAGGAGGAGTACAGGAAGGCTCTCCTCAAGATCGAGGAGAAGGAGCGTAAGGACCCGAAGAAGAAGTGGGTTAACAGGATGATGAGAAGCGCTAAGCAGTACTACAAGCTCTGCCCCTACTATGACAAGAAGACTGGTGAGTGTTTCCAGAAGAAGTCTAAGGAGAAGTACCTGAACCTAGGCACTCCTGGGAGCAGGTGTGACCGTGAGGGGCGCTTCGACAACTGCCCCGTGTTTATAGCCTATATAGAGGACGCGTATGACGAGATTGCGAAGAGAGGCATGCAGCTCCCCATGGACTTCCAGGACCTATCCATAATGGCTATATAACCTACGTGCCTGCTAACCTAAGGTTTTTTGAAACAAAATTATAGCTTGTGGGTCGTAGGCCTAGAGGCCCTATCTGGGGAACTTCCGTATAATATAGTTATACGCAGCATCTGCAGCCACGGCGCCTTCGGCAGCCGCTGTTATTATTTGCTTGTATTTGTTGCTGCCCGTCGTGCAGTCGCCTGCGGCGAATATTCCCGGAATGCTTGTGGACTGGTCGGGACCCACCTTCACGTAGCCCTCCTCGTCCAGCTCCACACCCACCCTCTCGAGGAAGTCGCGCGGCGGGTCCGCCCCGATCTCCACGAATATACCGTCCAGCTCGAGCTCCTCGGTTTCACCTGTCTCCCTATTTCTGAGGATGGCTTTCCTGAGGAAGATGTCGCCCTCAAGTCTCTCCACCACGCGGCTCCACAGGATCTTTATCTTGGGGTTCTCCTCCAGCAGCTTCTTGTAGATGGGCTGGGCTCTGAGCTCGTTTCTCCTATGGATCAAGTATACTCTTGAAGCGTAGTCGGCTAGAAGTATAGCAGCGCTTGCCGCCGAATCGCCGCCCCCCACAACAGCGACAACCCTGCCTCTGAAGAAGGGGGCGTCGCAGGGGGCGCAGTAGCTCACACCTTTGCCCGTGTATTCCTGCTCGCCTGGCACGTTGAGCTTCCTCCTCTTGACGCCGACAGCTATGATGACTGTCTTGGTCCTGTAGGTTATGCCTCTCTTGGTGTGGACCTTGAACTTATCGCCATCCCTCTCTACGCTCTCCACCTCGTCCATCTGGATGGGCACCTTGTAGTAGGCTACATGGTCGGTGAACTTCTTCACCAGTTCCTGCCCTGTTATCCTTACAAACCCGGGGTAGTTCTCGACATAACCCGTCTCGCCCATCTGTCCCCCTATTTCGCCGGCTATCACCACGGTGTCCAGCATGTATCTGGCGCTGTAAATGGCGGCGGTGAGGCCTGCAGGTCCTGAACCAACTATGACGACGTCGTACTCCTTCTCAGCCTCCTTGGCCATGGCTTTCCGCGACATCATACCTATCCTGAAGCTCATCCCTATCCGCCCCCGAGGGTCTCTATGCTTCAAGGTTTCCCGCGGTTTATCTACCTGACTGTCAGACCCAGCTCTTCCAACCTCACAGCTAGCCGTGTGTCTCGATCAACGTGTACCGCTCTGCCAGCCACTAGGGTAACGACGCTCCTAACCTCTTTGAGGCCATTAATGCTGGTTTTGAAGGGGTCCCTGTTGAGGACCGCGATGTCCGCGGCGCAGCCGGGCTCCAGGCACCCGAGGAACCCCTCGTCAAGCGAGGCTGCCGCCGAGCCTGACGTGTACATGGTGAGGGCCTCCTCAACGCTCAGCTTCTCTCCCGGCGTTAGGCGGGATAGTGGGAGGCCTTCCAGCTCGCCTCGAGCTACGGCAGCGTAGACCCCTATCCACGGGTTCGGCTCCTCCACTGGGGCGTCGCTCGACGCGGCGAGTAGGAGCCCAGCCTTAAGGAGGCTTCTAAACGGGTAGGCGTGTTTGGCCCTCTCGCCGAGCCTTTCAATGATCCATGTGTCTGAGAGCACAAACTGGGGCTGGACAACGACGACTGGTTTCACGCTGGACATCTTTTCGCGGAGGTCCGGCGGGGCCAGTGAGGCGTGCTCCACTCTCAGCGCCGGGCCGGAGACACCGATCTTCTCGGCAATCCTTAGAACTGCTTCGAGCGCCCTATCCCCTATGGCGTGGAAGGAGCCCTGGAGCCTTGTCTCCCGCACCAGAAGCATAAGGTCGAAGATGGCATCGTCGCTGTAGTTCATAACACCTCTCGTGGAGGGGTCGTCGTTGTAGGGCTCCCTCAGGGCGGCGGTGCGGGCCCCTAGGCTGCCGTCGGTGAGGACTTTTACACCCATGATCTTCAGCCACTGGTCCCCGAAGCCCGCCTCTAGCCCCAGGGCTTCCAGAGGTCCTGCAAGCCCCGGCTCCACGTAGATCCTCACCCTAGCGATGTGGCCAACGCGCTGCAGGGCGAGGATCTCGGTTCTCCGCGCGTATACGGTGTGAACTCCGGTCACCCCGAACTCGGCGAGGCTTCTCAGAGTCTTTTCCAGGTACCTGGCCAGGGTCTCCGGGCCGGGCTCCGGGGCCTTACGCGCCACGTATTCGGCGGCAGCCTCCCTGAGGATCCCTGTAGGTCTGCCCTGCTCGTCTAGGTCCACGCCGGGAACCCTGCCTGGGTCTTCGAGCAACCCTGTGAGGCGCAGGGCTGCAGTGTTAGCCACTGCGACGTGGCCGCACACGCGGTAGAGGAGTACAGGCCTGTCGCCAGTTACGGGGTCGAGGTCCCACCGCGTGGGGGGACGTCTCTCCTCCAGCCTTTCCTGGTCCCAGCCTCGTCCAAGTACCCATCCTTCCCGCCCCTCCACACCCCTCTTAACAAGCTTCTTCAGCTCCTCTATGCTCCTAGCGCTGTGGAGGTCTATGTAGGCCTCCCTGGCCTTGGCGAGGCTCGCCAGGTGTATATGTGCGTCTATCAGTCCGGGAACGGCTGTTCTCCCCTCCAGGTCAACCACGCGGTACCCGTACCTTGAGCCGAACTCTTCCAGGCTTGTCTGGGTGCCAGCAGCCTCCACCACTCCCCTGAGAACGGCTAAAGCTTCGAACTGCTTGCCGGGCGGCGTCCAGAAGGATGCATTGGTAAGGATGTAGCCAGGCACGAGTCTTCACCAGGCTAAAAGTCCTTCGAGCTATAGGCCTTGTAGGCTGCAAGTAGAAGCACGGCCACGGTTGCTAGGGACTCCAGAGTTGTGTAGGGATAGTACTTGTCCAGAAGCTCTGCCCCAATATCAGCGAACAACGTTGCTGAGCCAGTGAGCCTGGCGTAGGTGAAGTAGGTCCAGGACTCGAGGCTTGTAAGCGGTACAAGCATTGAGGCCTTAGCAATATAGTTGACCATGGCTTCAGGGTCCTTTACCGATATGAATGAGGCCACCGAGATCAGTATCCCCGTACTAATATACACTGCTATAGATAGGAGTATGGCGGGCATAGTCTTGCCTAGGTACGCCCCTATACAGGCAGCCAGCATGGCAAAGCCCAGAGTCGAGGCCACGGCGACCAGCAGTATTAGGGGGGCGTATTCGAGATTGTCCAGCCCCCCACCTGCAGCCTTAGCAGCCACTATGGAGAACGCCGTCGAAGCGGCATAGTAGATCACGAACAATGCCAGTAGCGCCACCACCTTACCCACAACTATCTGGAGGCGCGACACCGGCTTGGAGGCTAGTAGGCCTATGCTGCCATCCTCCACCTCCGAGGCAAGCAGGTCCCCGCCGAAAAGCACACCTATGATCCATAGGAAGCTTAGGGGAGTTATCAGCACGCCTGCATAGATGTTGACCTTAGCCCCCAGGAGGAAGGCCCAGAGATCATCCTGGTACTCTATCCCCGCGCCCATAGCCTTAGCTACCCCAACCATTACGATCGGCAGCAGCGTGAGGAGCACGAGTATGTAGAAGGACTTCTTCCTCCGAAGCCGGGCAAACTCGTAGTCCACCATGGCTTTAAGCCAGGTCATAGGCCCCACCTCTCACTAGTTTTAGGAAGGCCTCTTCAAGGCTGGGCTCCAGGTGCCTGAGCTCCCTTATGCCGAAGCCTGCGGCTACCAGGGTCTTGGAGATCTCGGAGCTCCTATCCTCCCCGGCTGTGAGTCTCACTCGGAGCCTCCTCCTGCCGACAATCTCGACGCCCTCGACGTAGGGCAGGGTTCTGAGCAGGTCGGCTGCCCTGGCCGGGTCCCCCTCCACGTCGACTATGAGTATGGCTGCAATGGAGACGTGCCGTTTAAGCTCCTCCACGGACCCGCTGTACATCACGCGGCCCGCGTAGAGTAGGGTCACGTTGTCACAGACGTCCTCAGCCTCCTTGAGCAGGTGCGTGTTCATAAGGATTGCCGAGCCTCTAGCAGCTTCGCGGCGTATGATGCTCCTAACAAGCTCCATTCCCTCAGGGTCGAGGCCGAGGAGGGGCTCGTCGAGTATCAGTATTTCAGGCTCGTGCATCACGGCCTGGGCCAGGGTTAGGCGCTGGACCTGGCCCTTGCTCAGCTCGGCAACGCTTCTGCCGCGGAGGTCGGAGAGGCCTACTAGGTCCAGCGTCCTCCTAACAGCCCCAGATATCTCGTTTTTGGGTAAGCCGTAGAGGGCTGCATACTTTTCAAGGATCTCGCCCACCCTGGCCCACTTCGGCAGCTGGGGGGTTTCAGGCATGTACCCTATACGTCTGCGGAGTACGTGTCCGCCAGGCTCCGTAGCTTCGACGCCGAGCACGCGGACGGAGCCTCGGCTAGGCTTTACCAGCCCCATGATGATTTTAACCGTGGTGGACTTGCCTGCCCCGTTGGGGCCTAGAAGGGCCCTCACCTCGCCCTCGTCGAGCGAGAACGACACACCCCTCAATGCCTGGATGGCGCCGTACCTCTTCCAGAGATCCTCGACTTCCAGTATAGTCACGCCGGGTTCCCTGACCACCACTATTGGTGTTTCCAAGCTTTATTGCTTTGCTACATGGACGTGGAGCTGCTCTTTCTCCCTCAGCCTGGCGCTACGTATCTGGTAGACCCACTCGTAGGGGCCCCGCTTAACGGGCTCCCCCTCGACTTCAAGGCTCTTGGAGAAAAGGGGCGCGTCAAGGACGAGAGTCTCGGCCTCGCCGCCCTCCAGGGCTGGATTGAACCCGTACCTCCTGGCAAGCGATATTATTTCTTCAACATCCCTATCATCGAGGGGTCTTCCGAGAAGGCTGGGGCTGAGGCCCATGGCGGATATTGAGAGGAGGATGAACTTGAAACCGTCCATCACGAGCCAGCGCATGTAGCTTTCCTGGCTTTTCCTCCAGAGCGGTGTGTAGCTCCTGAGGCCGAGTTCCTCCGCTACGAGGCTTATCCTCATCCTCTGATAGTCGGAGAGGAGGGCTCCGGCCACAACCCCTTCTACGCCGTATCTATTCTTGGCCAGGCTAAGGGCCTCCCTGAGGTCCTCAAGCTCCTTCTCCTTCTCGCCGCCCGTCTCCACCATGATCTGGGGGAGGCCCAGAGCCTCAGCCTGCAGTCTTGTTAGCTCTATTCCTGGGTAGTGGAACATCCACGAGTCCTCCCTTGCGGGCCTAAGCGTCACCAGGCACTCCACGCTAAATCCGTGGAGGAACGCCCAGTGCAGGGCATAGTTGCTGTCCTTGCCACCGGAGTAGAGGGCGCAAACCCGCAAAACTGTGCACCGCTGAGACCCTTGGGCGGATGACCGTATGCTAGGCCTCTCTGTACAGTTGGTAGAAGGCGGCCAGCAGGATCACTGATGCGACGAACTCTAGCAGGTAGAACACGTCCACCCTCCCCCTCCTAATGGCTCCACCAGCGAACATCATCACTATGCTGGCCAGCGGTATGAGGAGCGCGTGGAGCTTCCTCTCCCTCCTAGCATAGTAGTAGAGGGGCACGATTATGGTGATCAAGCCGCTGGGCACCGTTAGCGGGGGCGATAATCTCCGCACCTCCTCCGGCATGGCGCGGCCTCCCACGAACACGTTGCCCAGAGCCTCGGTGTCGAGCTCGGCCGTCGCCACTGCTGAGAGCAGCAGGATCGATATTATGGCTGTGTAGGCCAGGTAGATCCTGAGGCCCCTGCCGCTGCCCCAGTTGTAGATGTAGAGGCTAACCACGCCGAGCCCCAGCAGGGCCACCTGGATAGGCGATATGGCGTAGTAGAATTTGTAGTGGAGCCACCCCCACCCTCCCCTAAGCGCGGCCAAAAACTCGGAGCCTGCCCCAAGGGCGTAGAGAAGCATGCTCAGGCCGAGCAGGGGGAGAGCGTAGGATTTCCTCCTCCCGGCGGCAGCGAATAGGAGGCCTGTGGATGCGAGGGCGGAGAGCGCGGAGAGGCCCGTGACGTACTCCAGCACCGGGTTCACCCTAGTTAGAGGGGTTCTCCCTAGTCATAAATCTAGTGCCTATACTGTATCTACTTACTCTTCCTCCTCCACAACGGTGAAGCCGTGGCTGTGCAGCCTCCTCATAACGTCCTCCTCAGTCTCAGCATAGTATTTAACCACAAGTTCGTCGCCAGGCTCTATGATGCGGTCTTCCTGGGGGAGTGGGTACCACTTTCCCTCGTGTTTCACTGCGACCGTTATCGCGCCGAGCTCGTCCAGCTCAAGGCTTCCCAGCGTGATGCGCTTCTCAGCCACGGCCTTTAGGACCTGCTCGACGCTCTCCTCCTCAGCGGTCTCTATGATCTCGTGGATGGGTAGGCCTGATGCTATTATGTTGGCCATCTCGGTCGCGGCGTCACCTATCTCCTCGAAGGCCTCGCCTAGCTTGAGGAGACCTACGGCCCCTGAAGGGTCTTCAGGAGCTATGGTTGCTGAAACCCTCTCCAGATACTTGTAGATCTCGTCATCCATGGTCTCCTCCAGCTCCAGAACCTCCAGCGCGGCGCTCCTGTCGCTCCAGATCACCGAGTGGAACGCCAGGTCAAGCATCACGTCACTCAGGTCCTTGAGGAAGGCAACTTTCTCGGCTATCTCGTTTTCAGCCGGCCTCATCTCAACGGGGCTAGGGAGCTTGTCTCCAGCCGCCTCAGCTATGTCTCCAAGGATCTCCCGTGTACCCCTCACAATGATGACGTCCCCCTCCCTCAGCACTATGGAGGGAGGCGGCTTCAGCATCCACCTGTTATCGCGTCTGAGCATCATTATCATGGCTATGCCCTTCCGCCCAAGCACGCCAGCTATGCTTGAGCCGTCGAGTCTGGAGTCCGGCTTTACCTCTATCCTTGCCATGACCTCCTCGCCACGGAGTAGCCCGGCCCTCACGGCGTCGTGTATGGCCATCTCCCTCACCACGAGGCTGGCAACGTCGGCAGCTGCGTCGCTGACCTTGTCAAGGGCGCTTCCAACCCTGAAGACGCTTACCATCTCCTCTGCATCCTTGGCGTCCCTCACCGCTAGGCTCGCCTGCATGACCAGGAGGCTCCACATCCTGTCAATGTGATCCTCAACGTTGAGGACCTCGTATGCTATCCTCTTATCATTGTAGATCGTGGAGAAGTATGCCAGGTCGAGCATTATGCTGGCATAGTTCTTCATGTCGAGGAGAAGCTTCCTAACGGGGACAGGCTCGTACTCCACCTGTTTTGGCATCCTAAAGGGCAACTCCTGCATCAACCTCTATGCAGGGTTTCAACCTTTCCGGAGTAATAATGCTGGCCTTGTCTTAAAACCTTAATCCCACGGAGTTAGGAGATCCTGTATCTGAGGACACCGACCAGCCCCTGGAAGGTCTTCCTGAGCCACTCGCCCTCGGGCAGCGTGTCGCTTATCAAGTACAACTTGGCACCCGTCTTCTTCGCCAGGTCTTCGAGTTCGTCGATATCGCCGCGCTCCTCGTCCACTATTATGAACTTGGCGGCGCCCATCTTGAGGGCCTCCTTAACCTCGCGCTCGCCGTATATAGCGAGGCCGTCGTCCTTTGCCAGGTGGAGTTTGAACTCCTCGACGGCCCTGGCGGTCTCCATGTATCTCTGCCCCTTAATGGTGTCGCCGGCTTTTTGCACCATCTCGCTTAGCCCGGCCCAGCCCTGGTAGGAGACGTCTACTAGGGGCCTAAGGATCTTCTGCTGGAGCCTGTAGTCCAGGTATTTGCCTTCGAGGAAGTCCTGCTTCGAGTAGGCGGGCCCACCCACCAGGATGCCTTTGAGCACTCCCTTCTCCAGGTAGGGGAGGAAGGCCTTGTTGGCGTGCTCCCCAACCCTCTTGTAGAAGTTGTCCACCATCTGCTCGATGATCCTACTGTACCTCCGCTGGCTCTGGCCTCCCCTCTGGTGCTTGCCAGGTATGTAGTCGCTGAGTTCCTCCAGCACTACGAGCCTATTGCCCTTAAGCAGGCCTAGTGTGGCCTGGTCCCTCTCAACTATTATGAGACCGTAGACCTCGTTCTCCTCAACCATGTCCTCCAGGAACTCGGTGTGGAACACCTTGTCGGTCCTGTAGAAGTATATGGGGACCGGCTCGGGCGGGGAGAACATGAGGCATATGAAGTCCTTGGACTGCATGTCCTCGCCGCAGAATATGACGAGGCCGTTGGGAGGCACCTTACTGAGCATCGACAGCCTGTCCATGGCCGACTTGAGGGCTCTCTGCACAGCCTCGCGTGTCTGCTTGAGCTTAATGTTGTCGGTTATGCTGAACTCCTGGCGCAGCATGCTCATAACGTCGCTGATGGGCCTTCCTGGGGGGATGTATAGGCTGAGCAGAACTGTTGCCGGGGCCCTCCACTTCTTGAGCTCCCTAACTATCTGCTTCAGCCTTCTCCGGTCAATGGTGAGTTTGTCGCTGAGCGACAATGCTACGCACCCAGGTCACCGAACACGTTAAGGGATTATTAGATTTTAGATTATTAGGCTAAGAAAATATATTCTGCCCACCAACACTATGCGGGGAGGAGTTGTGGGCTACGTGGGCCTGGTGGACAGGATCAACCGTTCGGAGCTTGCCGCGCTGAG
>JALURJ010000004.1:16564-18571 GCA_027016915.1 Desulfurococcales archaeon
CCATAGCGGCTGCCTGGCTCGGCCCCATTCCTCCACGGAGGCTGGACGTGCTGACAGGCTATGCCGCCGTGATTGTTGTAGCGGTGGTGGTGCACGAGTTGGCGCACAGGCAGGTCGCCAGGAGCTACGGATGTGGCGCCAGGTTCATACTGGAGCCCCGCGGGTTCATCCTCACAGTGGTCTCCGCTTTCCTCCCCTTCAAAATCCTGGCTCCCGGATACGTGGGGATAGTGTGCTGGGGCTACCCCGCCGGGAGAGGAGACCCGGAACTCAGTATAGCAGCTGCTGGCCCGGCCAGCAACATAGTCCTGGGACTTGCGGCGAGGCTCGCCCTGCCCCTTGCAGGCAGCTATGCATGGCTCTTCGCCAACGCGGCGGCGCTCAACGGGTGGCTGGCGTTCTTCAACCTAATACCCTTCCCACCGCTCGACGGCTCTAAGGTCGTTAGGAGAAGCCCGGCCATGTGGGCGTTGATGATGCTGGCAGCGGCTCTCACGATGTTTGGCCTATGAGGCAGAAAAGTTTTCTATGCACGGGCCAAACTATATACATGGTCTCCTTATACCTGGAGGTGTTAAATATGGTGAGACGTGAGGATCTTGTAGACCTTATTCTGAGGGCCGGGCAGCTGGAGGAGTTCGTGGAGTGGCTGAGGTCTAGGGGAATAGATACTAGTCTGCCGATGAAGCTTGAGGAGGTGGACCCGGCCCTCCTAGAGGAATATGTTCGTGAAAGGAGGCTGGTGGAGGGGGGTGGGCAGAAGTTCTTCGACGAGGACGACAAGCTGGAAGAGAAGTACGAGCCCCTAGAGATAAGGCCCAGCACGCCACCTAGGAGGAAGTAGGACGACGATCCAGGCTCGGGGGTTGGAAGAGTTGAAGATTGTGGAGAGGCGCGGGCCAGTCTACGTGGTAGACCGGAGTATAGAGGGTTCGAAGAAACTGTTGGGTTCATTCATCGTCGCCGCCCCCAACGGCGACTCAGCCATAATAGACCCTGGGCCCAGCAGGGACGTTCCGAAGCTTCTAGCTTTGATGGAGGAGGAGGGGCTGGACCCGCGGAGGCTTAAGGCCATAATAGTGACCCATATCCACCTAGACCATGGGGGCGGCGCAGGGCTACTACACCTCAACGCCCCCTGGTCGAAGGTCTACGTCCACCCGCGCGGCGCCCCCCACCTCGTGAGCCCCGGCAAACTCTGGGAGGCAAGCAGGGCCACGCTGGGCAGAACAGCCGAGCTCTACGGGGAGCCCGAGCCCCTGCCCGAGGACGCTGTGGTGCCGGTGGCCGACAGCTCTATCCTAGAACTCGGGGGCCTCAGGCTGAGGTTCATCCACACGCCGGGCCACGCCTCCCACCACATGAGCATACTGTTGGAGCAGGGCAGCGTCATGTTCACAGGAGACTCCGCAGGCATGCATCTGTGCGGCAGGCTCTACCCCACCACGCCTTTCCCCTTCAAGCTCCACGAGGCCCTGGCCAGCCTCGACAAGATGCTTGGCTACAACCCCAGCCTAGTAGCATACACGCATTTCGGCATCAGGGAAGGCGCGCCCAGCCTACTTAAGCAGTACAAGGAGCTCCTCAAGGACCTGGCCTCCAGGATCAACGAGCTTCTAGAGAGAGGGCTGAGGGGGCGCAGCCTGGTTGAAGAGCTGCGGAGGGTGGACCCCTACATTGGGAGCTACGAGGAGTGTTTGAGGGAGCTTGGGGCGGACTACATGCTTGACCACGCAGATCTGAGCGTCGACGGGATCGCCCGGTACCTCGAGAAGTTCGGCCTAAGCCTCGTAGGCGTCTAGCCTACCCTAACCATCCTTATTTCCCCATAGTCCTCCACCACCCTTATATAGCCCCTAAGCTCGCGGTCGAGTTCCGGGTCGCCTGTATCCACCCTAAGCATCCTTATACCTCTCATCTTGTGCCGGGTCGCCACCGCCACGATGTTCTCCCTGCCCACCCTCCTTATTACTTCGGGCGATATCTGGTGGTTGCCCCTGCCGAATA
>JALURJ010000005.1 GCA_027016915.1 Desulfurococcales archaeon
CATTTAGTCCCATGAGAGAGGATGAGTCTTGAGTAGTCCTCTCCAGCTTGGTGCTTGGGGTCTCGGGCTGCGGGCTACTATGACTTTGGATAGCCTCCTGCCCTCGGTGTAGGCTAGGGCTTTTGCCCTCTCGTAGTAGACCCAGGCAGCAGCCATGACCTGGCTCGTCTCCCATAGCCTGCTCTCCATGACACCCAGGTACCTTAGCTCTGGGAGCGCGTAGGCCAGGCGCCTCTGGACCCCTCGGAGGTCATCGTACTCCCTGTATAGCGTTAGGGCGTTGCCCTCAACCAGTATATGCATGAACATATTATTCACTAGAATTCTATGAAGGATGCTAGCCTGCTCTATGAGTAGCACTCCGTGCCCCGGCTGGAGCTCCCTCGCGCCAGCCAGGAGTAGGTGGAGGTCGTAGACGTCCAGGTGCGGCAGGCTGCTGCCCCAGACAATTATGATGTCGAACCCTCTCCCCCCGAGGGCCTCCGGAAGCCTAGTAGCGTCGGCCCTGAGAGTCTCTAGCCTGACTGAGTCCTCGAGCCCGGCCATCCTAAGCCACTCACCAGCCATGCCCAGCTCCTCGTCCCGCAGGTCGGTGACCGTAACCTCGGCTTCGACGCCCCGGGAAGCTAGGGCCCAGGCCAGGGCTACACCAGCTATCCCGGACGCGGCCATTACGTCGAGGATCCTAGCCTTGTCAGATCCGATGGCCTTGTCGAGCACGCCACGGGATATGAGGTCCTCCATGAAGCCCTTGATCGACTCGAACCTAGCACGGGCCTCCGGGTCATCGGGCCTACTACGCCACTTGAGGAACTTATAGAACTCCACGAGATCCACGGGCTTGAAGGGATCCCCCAATAGATACACCCTCTCAGGTAACCCTCTTTGGCATGTAGGCAGGGTCGTGCCAGGGTATAATAATGCTTAGTGGGGGAGCCCTACCTCCTCCTAGCCAATAGGAATACCACAGCGGCGATGGCAGCGGCAGCCGCTGCAGCGGCTACCAGAGTCAGGCTACGGCTTCCCTCCCCGGTCTCCGTAGCAGGCGTGGTGGCCCCGGTAGTCGTTGTGCTGGTCTCTGTGGGGCTGGTCTTACCGGGCGTGGTCTGTGTGGTCCCCTGCGGCGGCGCGGTGGTCTTGACTGGCGTGGATGATGGCTTGGGTGGGGTGGCTGTCACCCACTCGCCGCCCACGTTAATGGTTACGCCTGGTAGGATCCTCTCGATCAGCTCCCTTAGGCCCTCAGCCGTGTACTGGGGGTTGGTCTTATGGGTCAAGGGCGGCAGGTGTAGGAGGATCTCCCCGTCCCGAGGCTCTAGGGTTGACTTATAGGGTAGCATGGGCTCGTAGTCCCTGACGAGCTCCCGGGCGGCCTCCCCGGCGCTCTCCGAGTACTGGCTCGCCACGGCCACTAGGGCCTCGGTGGTGTTACCCACGAGCCTGAAGTCGACCTCGGCCCAGGCCTCTAGGGGCTCCTGGGCTGCGCGGGCCTCGAGGCGTTCAAGGTTCATCGTGCTTAGGAGGGCAGAGGCTAGTGAGAGGTTTACTGTGAACCCTCCCAGGCCTCTCAGGGCGAAGCTCATGGTATCAGCGGGTATGGTGGCTGATAGCTCAACCTCTATGGTCCCGTTGTCCAGGGGTGTGGCATTGTAGCTGTGAATATCCACACCGATGGCCTCCAGCATTCTGAGTGTGGCGTTAAGGTTCAGTAGCATTATAGAGAGCATTACATACGACCCTGTAGCCGTGACCCTAGCCTCTAATGTCAGGTTAACGGCTGTCGAGTTCAGCTTTAGTCCTATGTGGTCCAGGCTGACGGCTAGCGTGCCATTGGGGTTGGATATGGTGAGCAACCCCTCCCCCACGAGCTCCCCTCCGGCGGAGCTGAGTGTTAGGAGGGCCTCCCCCGTGCTATTGGAGGGCTGCCTCGACTCGGCTCTCAGGTGCCCCTCTATGTACCCCCGATCCACTAGGATGTAGCCCTCCACGCTCATATCCTCCTCGAGGCTGAACCCGAGCACAGGCTGGGCTGTGCCGTTCTCATACGCCACTATATACACGCTGGACAGGCTGGCGGGGGCCATCGCGTCT
>JALURJ010000006.1 GCA_027016915.1 Desulfurococcales archaeon
CTGTTTGGAATTGTAGTGTTTTGTGTCTGCGGTAGGGACTTCC
Organism: Desulfurococcales archaeon; assembly: GCA_027016915.1. GTDB lineage: Archaea > Thermoproteota > Thermoprotei_A > Sulfolobales > WAQK01 > WAQK01. The sequence goes on from JALURJ010000006.1 coordinate 44, forward strand.
AGCCTCGCCCACGCCACCTCCCTTTCATCGGGGCGTGGGGTCATGGGTGGCTGTCGAGCCCAACGGCACAGGGCTCCCATCTACGACCAGCCCCGCGGGGCTCGGAGCACGGCTCCCATCACCCCGCAGAGTCGATATAATACGATACATTTCGAAATATTTAAGCGTTATTGCCCCTATACTCTTGTATACTGTAAGCCTGTGTGTCTGTGGTGGGAGTAGCCTTGGTTGTAGAGAATGAGATCTATAATGACTCATACACGAATGGCATCATAGGCCCCCATACTAGGATGATAGGAGTACTAGCGGATGGGGGTAGGATCAGATTCCTGACAACGCCAGGCTGCTGGGGACCCATGATAACGCCGAGCCTCAGGGGAGGCCACGAGGTCAACACCCCAGTGCAGGTCGAGAACGCCGATGTGGGAGACGCCGTCGTGATAAAGGTGGAGGACGTCAGGGTGGTATCGGGGGCCTCATCCTCTGGCGTGGACCGCTGGGTTGAGGGGGCCTACAGGGGGGACCCATACGTAGCCAAGAGGTGCCCGGTCTGCAGGGAGCCCTGGCCCGAGTACAGAGTCGAGGGTATAGGCGACGAGGCCGTAAGATGCGCTAAGTGTGGCGCCCCAGCCTCCCCATTCAGGATGGTGCATGGCTACACGATGGTATTCGATGAAGCTAGGAGATACGGGGTAACCGTTAGTAGGGAGCTAGCCGAGGAGATAGCCAGGAGGGCCAGGGAGTACGCTAGGCTCCCGGATAAGTCCAGGCAGGTCCCCGTGCTCATACTAGCCAAGGCCGACCTAGTGGGTGTAGCCTCGAGGGTCAGGCCATTCCTGGGGCAGCTCGGAACGGTCCCGGCAGTGGACATACCGGACTCACATAACGCCGGCGACTTCGGATCATTCCTAATCGACGCCCCCCACCCCTACGCAATAACCAGGGAGCAGTACGAGAGAGACCTAACTGATGGGCACCTGGACGTCGACTCAGTCAGGCCAGGCGCCATACTAATCGCTCCAGTGAAGGTTAAGGGCGCGGGAGTCTACGCCGGAGACGCCCACGCAATGCAGGGCGACGGCGAGGTAGCAGGTCACACCACGGACGTGGTAGCAGAGGCCACGGTAAGGGTTGAGGTGCTCAAGGGCCTCAAGCTCGAGGGCCCACTCCTATTACCGCCCGAGGAGGACCTGCCACCGCTAGCCAAGCCCTGGAGGAAGGACGAGTGGATCGACCTCCAATCCATAGCCAGGAAGCTGGGCGTTGAGCTCGAGGCATCCGCCCCAGTGCAGGTGATAGGCTCCGGGCCAACGATAAACGATGCAGCCGAGGTGGGCTTCAGAAGGGCCGCCAAGCTATTCGGGATGAGCGTCGAGGAGGTCAAGAACAGGGTAACGATAACGGGGGCCGTGGAGATAGGCAGGCTACCGGGCATAGTACAGGTCACACTCCAGGTACCCATACACACCCTGGAGAAGCTAGGCCTAGCGGACATCGTAGCCAAGCACTACAGTCTACCATACTAAGGCCCTCCCAGGACCCCCGGTGACCCGGAGTGCCCGGAGCAAGTAGGATAGCCAGGGTGCTAGAGGCTCTGGCGGAGGCTGAGCTGGGAGACAAGGGCGCCGCGAGGGCCGTGGTCGATAGGATCCTACCCAACATGGGGAAGGAGCCCCTCAGGCTCCTGAGCCTCGCAGCACTGATAGTAGACCTGGCCCCCATCACATGGCGCCTCAGGACATTCAAGAGCCTAGGAGTAGATGCTAGGAGGAAGTGGCTGGAGAGACTGAGGCCCGCAGGCCTAGTGCGTGACATGGTTAACCTGCTGGAATTCGTACTCCTAGCCGCACACTATACCAGGGAGGAGGCAGCCAGGAGCATAGGCTACGAGAGGCCAGCGGCGAGGCTGCAGCCGGGGGAGTGCCCGCAGCCTAGGCTCTCGAGCGAGGAAGCACCCGAGGGCGAGTACGACGTAGTAGTTGTGGGGAGCGGCGCCGGGGGAGCGGTGGTAGCGTGGCTCCTAGCCTCCAGGGGCTATAAGGTGGC
>JALURJ010000007.1 GCA_027016915.1 Desulfurococcales archaeon
GAAGCAGCTCGTCTACCCTGCTCCCCCCAAAGAGGAGCCCGACGTCGAGATCTTCGACATACCCCACTATCTCGGCAACCCCCTGATCCCAGGCACCGACAAGATGCTGATGGTCCTCAGGTTCCCTCACCACGGCCTCACAATAATAACGGCGTCCTCCTATCAGGGCGAGGTGAAGAAGGCTGCCCTAACCCACTGGATATACTATGTCTACAGGAAGGGTTGCACAGGCGAGCATGCATCGCTAAGGGAGTTCACCGTCAAGACGGTGGAGGGCCGGTGGAAACGGGTGGTCATGGCGATATGGGGGCTTACCGGCACTGGCAAGTCCACTCACGGCATGTATGTGTGGACCCCCCGCAACGCCGAGAAGTACGTGGAGGAGTTCGGTGTGAACCCCCTCGAGTACGTTAAGGATCAGGTGATAAAGAACGACGACATAATAGCGGTCTGTGAGGACAGGGTCTACGGTTCGGAGAGGGGGAGCTGGACCAAGACCGAGGGCCTAACCCCGGAGCAGGAGGCCATGTGGAGGGCTACCACCAGCCCCAGGGCGTTGCACGAGAACACGGAGTTCGACGAGAACGGCTACCCCAGCTTTGAGGGCAAGACCTTCCAGTACTTCGGCGCGCCGCAGCGCAACTCGCGGAGCGTGGTGTACCTCGAGGACACTGGGTACTTCGACGGCGACACAGCTTCGAGCGGCCCTCTAAACACGGCTATATTCCTCACGCCCGGCTACTTCACCGACTACGCCTGGGTCAAGATAACGGACCCCGCCTTCGCCGCCAAGGTGCTGGCCGACGGGAGGACCATAGGCCACCCAGCCCAGTCGAGGGAGGTTGTGGGTAGGGTGAGGTACGTGGCGAGATACGCTGCCCCCTTCACCATGGGTGTGCTGTCGACCGCCCACGTGGTGAGGTTCTACGAGTTCCTCAAGAAGAGGATGGAGAAGGGGGACCCCGTGGAGGTGTACCAGTTCAACACTACTGGGAGGATCGTGGCCAAGTACAGGTGGGTGGAGAAGAGGCTGGGCGGCAAAACCATAATGGCGCCTGAGCCAGTGCTGGTCGAGGTGGACGGCATACCGAGACCCGTGGGTGGGGAGAGTCCAACCATTGAGGAGACGGAGCTCTTCATACTCCAGGCAACGAGGGGCGCCGTCGAGTACAAGCCCCACCCCGTCTGGGGTGAAAAAGTGCTGGTCCCCGTCAAAGTCCCTGGGCTGAGCAGCGAGAGGCTCAAGCGGTTGGACCCCACCACATACCTCTCCATGGAGGAGTTCAAGGCCCTTCTAAAGGCGCAGGTGGAGGAAAGCAAGTACCACCTCGACCGAAACGTGCCTGGACTCCCAGAAGAGATACGCAACGCCATGGATTTCTGGTGATCGATAGGTCCGCCTTTTATAAAATGGCGCCCTAATGCAGCTTGGGCTTAGAGTCCAGGAAACTCATCATAGCGGCAATAATTCTAACGGCCCTGGGCCTAGGGCTCTACATAACGCTGGGTAGTGAAGGCCCCCAAAGATCAGTACTGGCGGAGCGGAAGGGAGGCTTTGCAGCCCGAGGCCCTGGTTGTGGGCTTCCTGGAGAGGGCCTGCAGCCTCTACCAGGGCCTTGGCCAGAACGAAGAGCTCCTCGACCCCTTCGCGGAGATGCTAATCGAGAACTCGACCATAGTTAACGACAACGTTATGGAGATAGGGGTAGGAAGTATTTTTACAGGGTTGTCGAGTTCTACGAGCCGGGCTCCCCTAAGGGAGGGTTCTGTACCGGGAACTTCACACTCCCTCCCGGGACAACTGTTCTTCTGGAAGGCCCGCCGCCCAACATTACGACGACCGGCGGCCAGCTCTGCGTGGTTAAAGTGGTTACAGGAGCGGGCGTAGAGGTGCACAATGTGTACGAAATACAATTACTCTCATCAGCACCTACAAGATCTATGGAGACTCAACGGTCCTCAGCGGAGACCTTATGCTTGTAAGAATCTACATTGTGGAGAGGTCGCCGGCGAGATGGCACATTCTATGGCTGGTCATCCAGGAAGCTGGGTAGCGATGTCCACTACATGAAGCTGTCAAGCCCCTTG
>JALURJ010000008.1:0-518 GCA_027016915.1 Desulfurococcales archaeon
ATACTATGACGTTCGGGTGTAGCCCTGGATCGAGTACTGCATAGCCGTATACCTTGCCCCTGTCATTGTATACCTCGACTAGATCGCCCTCTTTTATGCCTCTCTCCTTGGCTGTCTGCGGGTTCATCCAGACGCGTGGCCTGAAGTCCTGTAGCTCGAGCATCGTTATGTTATTGCTGTGTGTGGAGTGTACTCTGTAGAGGGAGTTCCTGGTCACGTATACTAGCTTGTACTTGTTTTTGGCCTCAGGGTTCCTCTTGTACTCAGTGTCGACGAATGGATCCTTGTGCACGGGTAGGGTCTCTCCAAGGTCTATGAACACATCCTCGTCCTTGTAGAACTCTATCCTGCCGCTCTTCACGAACCTGGCAGTCTTGGGTAACGGCACGGGATATGACGGTGGCGGGAATGGCTTCTTCTCGTTGATCTGCTCCCAGAAGGGTATCTGCCTCTTACCCGGAGCTGGCAGGTTTAATCTGACCGCCTTCTCCTTGAGTATCCTATCAACGGTTATACCC
>JALURJ010000008.1:528-2086 GCA_027016915.1 Desulfurococcales archaeon
CTCCCTGGCTAGCTTGAGGCTCCAGGTGCCCTGCTGCCTAGCCTGCTCCTCCTGCATGAAGAGCTGTGGGTCAGGGTAGAACTCCTTAGCCGCCTCCATGAGCTCGGGGTCGCCTAGTTTCTGTGCGAGACGCTTCGCTATCTCCTTGAAGATCCATATCTCTGGCATGCACTCGAATAGGGGCTCTATTGCTGGCTGCTGCATCTGGACATATGGATGCACAATCGTGGCTGTGAGCTCATACTTCTCGTACCATGTCACGCCTGGTAGGACTACGTCGGCCCACTTGACTGAGGTGGATGCCTGGAAGTCTATGGCTACTATGAGCTCCAGGTCGCCCCTCTTAGCCATTTCCCTTAGCCTGTTAGCCATGTTGTGCTGATCGAATGGATTGTGCCACCCGAATATAAATGCCTTGACACCGTTCTTGGGGAACGTCATCTCCCTAGCGTACTTCTTGAACTCCTCGCTATTCCTGTACTCCTCGTTGATCCAGGGCAGGAATGACACCCACTTCGGGCCCTTACCCTTGAACTTCCACCATGCACCAAGAGGCCACCTTATCCTGTACTGGCCTGCATATGTCGATATGCCAGCGCCGGGCTTTCCTAGATTCCCGGTTAGCACTACTATGAGCGCCAGCGCCCTGCCCTTCAGGTCGCCGTGGTACCACTGGTAATTGCTTGCGCCGTAGATTATGTGGAGGGGCTTAGTCGTGGCCATCTCGCGTGCGAGACGCTTTATCAGCTCGACATACTCTGCCTTACTCCTACCTGGCGGGGTTATTATCTCAGCCACCTTCTCTGGCGTGTAGTCTTTATTGACTAGCTCCTTGAGCAGCTGGAATACGGGTTTCACCTTAACCTTCGTCCCATCTACCAGCTCAACCTCGAACTCGCCCTCGAGGGCTGGCTCGAAGTCCCTCTCAAGAGTCTCGGGGTTGACTATGGCTAGCCCTCCCTTACGGACATCGTAAACCACATATAGGTCCCTGTACTCTGGTATTTGCTGCTTCAGCCTCTCAGCCTCCTCCTTGAGTTCTTTGACCTCGTAGGCCCTCAGCTTCTTGTGGTTGTCAAGCCTCACTAGTAAGGGTAGGTCTGTGTACGTCTTTATGAAGTCCTCATCGTAGAGCTTCTCGTTGATTATGACATTCACTATCCCAAGAGCTAGGGCAGCATCCGTAGACGGGTTGATCTGTATCCACTCGTCAGCCTTAGCGGCTGTGGGCGTGTAGTTCGGGTCCACGACTACGACCTTGGCGCCCCTCTCCCTGGCTAGGCTCAGGAACTTTGCGTCTGGCAGCCTTGTTACCACGACGTTTGAGCCGAAGATCGCCACATACTTCGAGTTCGTCCACTCTAGAGACTCCAGCTCCTCCGTCTGGACACCGAAGGTCATGGACCAGAATATCGGTAAGTCACCGTTCATGGTGTAGGCATGGATTACGCTCCACCCGAACATTGATGCAAGCCTGATCAGGGCTCCCTTGTGCACATAGCCCGTGCCGGGTACCTGTATTGAAACAGCGATGCTCTCGGGTCCGTACTTCCTTGTT
>JALURJ010000009.1 GCA_027016915.1 Desulfurococcales archaeon
GGCACTACTGGTTCATAGCATTACTGGCGATTTCCCTAGTGTTCCTCCTAGCGGTGGCCAGGAGGGCTGCATCCTACTCCAGCCCCGTGCTCTACTTCAGCAGCGCCGTTCTCCAGGCTTATGCCGCACTGGTTGCTATACCCTTCACCATTTGGGTAATATATATGGAGAGGCTTTACGGAGCCCTCGTAGTGAGGCTATCGCTGGCCAAGGTTTCCTTCCCCTTCCTCATCCTAGCCGTAGTCACAGCGGTTTCAGGCATAACTATGGCCCTCTCCGATACAGCCTACGCCCATGTAGGCTACTACCTTGAGTTCGCTGTGGCCGTGCTCCTACTACCACCGCTTTTCTCCTACATAGTTGACCTCATGACCATGACAGCGAAGGACGTTGTAGAGCTTGTGGAGAAGAATGCGCGGAGCGATGCCGAGTTCCTCTCCTCCGCCCTCCATATTCTCAGGCTCTACATGTTGGAGGCATACCACGACGACGAGTCCATACGGGCGATACTCAGGACCATTGAGAGGAGGCTTTCCAGAATGGACAGGATAGAACCCAACCCCGAGGTTTGGCACAGGTTCAGGGACTTGCTGAAAACCATAGTGACGGAGACAGGCTACCTGCCCCCGATAAGCTCCATGAAGAGGATAACCACCAGCTTCATGGCGTGGCTTGTAGCCAACAGGAAGACCAAGGTTGCTAGGAGCTTTGTAAGGTATTACCGGAGGCTTGCCCAGAGATACGTGGAGGAGGGCCACGCCATCGAGGCTACCAGCAGCCTCCTCCTACACCCCACGGTAATAGTGCTCCGCTCTATGAGGGCTCCTCCAGCGCTCCAGTCCTACGCGTTGGAGCAGCTACACCTATACATTAGGAGACTTGCACACCTCACCCGGTACGGCGATCTCACCAAGAGGGAGCTGTGCCGCATACTTGAACACGTCGACGAAGCGCTGGAGAGAGTTGAGGACATCCCGGGCGTGGCTGGCGTGGAGGAGACGCTTAACCGAGTGCAGGGAGAGTTTGGATGCGTGAGAAGAACGGCTAGGCGTGGAAGGTCGCTGGCCAAACCAGCCGCTAGGAAGCAGGGTAGACGGATCCCGGAGGGCGCGGAGGACCGGGGACAGGGAGACGAGCGACCGGAGACCTAATATTTCTGTTGAGACACTTCCCACCCTAAGAGGATGCTCCGGGTTGGATCGGCTGGTGCTTTCAGAGGGTTTGAGGAGAAGGTACGACGTCGCGCTGGTCGTGGATTTCGGCGGCCAGTATGCACACCTCATAGCGAGGAGGCTTAGAGAGCAGGGGGTCTATGCAGAGATTGTTCCATACGATGCGGCGACCCCCGAACACCTAGGAGAGGTTGGAGCTAAGCTTCTAGTACTCTCCGGAGGCCCCTCCAGCGTCTACACACCTGGAGCGCCGCTGATAGATCCAAGCATCTTGGAGGGAGACGTGCCTGTTCTGGGCATATGTTATGGGCACCAGCTGATAGCGAAGCTCCTGGGAGGCAGGGTGAGGAGAGGGCGCGGCGAATATGGGAGAACCCTGGTCAAGATAGTGGAGGACGATCCCCTCTTCGAGGGCTGGGGGGAGGAGGAATACGTGTGGATGAGCCATGCAGACTACGTGGCTGAACCTCCGCCTGGATTCAAGGTATTAGCTGTCTCGGAAAACGGCTACATAGCCGCCATGAGGCACAGCGAGAAGCCCATCTACGGGGTCCAGTTCCACCCTGAGGTAAAGCACACCCCTAAAGGCGCCGCAATGCTCCACAACTATGCTTACAGGATCGCCGGGGTCTCCAGGACCTGGAGGGCTGAGAACCTAGTAGGAGTACTGGTCTCGGAGATCAGGGAAAGAGTTGGGGAGCGGGGCAAAGTGCTGGTAGCGGTGAGCGGCGGAGTAGACAGCACTGTGGTAGCTGTGCTGGTGAAGAAAGCCGTGGGGCGCCGGCTGGTGGCGGTGTTCGTCGACCACGGCCTGCTGAGGGAGGGCGAGGCTAAGGAGGTTTTGGAGGCGCTCCGGGGTCTGGGTATAGAACCCGTCTTCGTGGATGCCAGGGAGAGGTTCCTCTCCAGGCTCGTTGGAGTCGAGGATTGCGAGGAGCGTAGACGCATCATAGGCGAGGAGTTCGCCAGGATATTTAGGGAAATAGTTGAGAGAGACCCCGAGATAAGATGGCTGGCGCAGGGGACAACCTATCCCGACATCATCGAGAGCGGCGCCGTGAAAGGGGCTGACAGGATTAAGAGCCACCACAACGTGGCCGGGCTGCCCAGCTGGCTAGGCCTCGATGTGTTGGAGCCTATAAAGTACTTCTACAAAGACGAGGTCCGCAGAATTGCCGAAGCCTTAGGGATACCCCACCGCATAGTCTACAGGCACCCCTTCCCAGGGCCTGGCCTGGCAGTTAGGGTTATGGGTAGGTTCACGCTGGAAAAGCTGGAAATAGCTAGGAGAGCGTCCAGGATAGTTGAGGAGGAGCTGAGGAGGGCCGGGCTATACAGGGATGTGTGGCAGGCGTTCGCTGTAGTGGGGGACGACAAGTGGGTTGGGGTCAAGGGTGACCAGAGAAGCGTGGGCTACGTTGTAACCGTGAGAATCGTTGAGAGCGAGGATGCTATGACCGCTGACTGGGCCAGGCTGCCAGCAGAGGTCCTCGACAAGATATCGAGGAGGATAACAAGCGAGATCCCCGAGGTCGCCATGGTGACCTACGCGGTAACCACAAAACCGCCCTCAACCATAGAGCCCTGCTAGCGACGCTTCATATATGTGTCGGGAGGCTGGGATCCTTGGGGAACGACGTGGAGCCCGTCCTCGATAGGATCAGGAGGGCTCTAGTCGAGCTGGACGAAGAGGCGTTTCTCAGCGCCGTGGAGGAGGCGCTACAGAGCGGTGTGCCGGCTAGACGCATAGTGTTCGAGGCGATGAGCAAGGGGATGGAGGAGGTGGGCAAGCTCTTCGAGGTAGGGGAGTACTTCCTGGCCGAGATGATAATAGCCGCGGACATGTTCAAGAAGGCCATGTCAAAGCTCCAGCCGGTCCTCGACAAGGAGGCTCCGAGTTCCGGCACAGTGCGCGGGAAAGTGGTGATAGGTACTGTTGAGGGCGACGTCCACGATATAGGGAAGAGCCTCGTGGCATCAATGCTTAGGGCTGCAGGGTTCGAAGTCGTTGATCTCGGTGTTGACGTTCCTGCCGAGAGGTTTGTTGAAGCTGTGGAGAAACACCGCCCCCACATACTAGCTATGAGCGCTCTCCTTACGACCACCATGAAGAACATGGAAAAGGTGATCAGTCTCCTGGAGAAGAGGGGGCTCCGCGATAAGGTAAGGGTCATAATAGGAGGCGCCCCCACAACGCCCGAGTTTGCCGAGAAGGTGGGAGCCGACGCCTGGGCCCGGAACGCCATCGAGGCCGTCAAGAAATGCATAGAACTGTCTAAGAGCCTCGACCATGCTACCTCCTAAGTGCCAGGAACAGCACCGCAGCTGAAGCCAAGATCGCTAAGACAATAACTAGCAATGTGCTTGCTTCACCGCTCTCCCTGGTCCCTGTGTCCACTACGGGGACCAGTAAGGTCTCAGAGGCTCTCTCCTCCCCGTTGACCTTGAGTATGACGTTATACTTGCCTGGCTCCAGCTTTAACGTGAAGCTTCTCGTATCCCCCGTAATCACCTGCGCGGAGGGCCCGGTCCACCGGAGCACTGCAACATCTATAATTATGGTGTCGCCCTGCACCAGGGGGTTGCTCCAGCTGGCTGAATAACCAGCGTCTCGGAACAAGAGTTTAACGGTTATGTTCGCACGTTCGTCTACTGGCACGGCTGAGACTTGTACCTCCAGGGGCTCGCCCTCCACCCAGGTCCCCGTGGAGGAGGCCGAGACAAGTGTTCCTGCTAGGGGCTGTAGCATTGGGGCTAGCAGCATCGCTGCTAGTACAAGCATGTATCTCGTTCTCACCAGAGCATGCACCTGTGCATCCTGTTCTCGTCGCTCCTTAATAGGCTAGTCATTAGAACACTGCTGGCTTCTCCATAATGACGGACAATACGGCGTCCAGCAGCCCCTCGGCCCACGCTGTTTCCTTTGGTCTTTTCTCGGGTTTTAGAGGGACCACTCTTGAGGGCTTTATTAGGGTCAGTACATCCTCCGTGGTGAGCTGCCAGGGCTTTCTTATCCCGGCGGCGGCCTGCACGGCTTTCCTATACTTGTCACCGCTATAGATCGCTGCCTTGCCGGGTGCCACCGCCACCACAGCGCTGGCCTTCAGGCAGCCGGGCGTTGGGAGTGCGGCGTCGTTATACGACTCTACCACTAGGAAGTCGTGCTTCGACGCCAGGTGGTCTAAGCAGGTGTCGGCGTGGATCACTCCATCCATGCCTAATAGCTCCTCCATTACCACAGGGCTGAGGGGTTTAGGCTCCGGCTTCAGGCTTCCTACGAGCTTCCATGCGGCCTCCTCTAATCTTTGGGGTAGCTTCTCTATGTTCTCGGGCACGTAGATGTGGTGTGTTGATTTGACTCCTTCTTTGCCGCAGCTAGTGATCCTTGCCACTACTACCTGCTCCCTCGGGTTCGTAACCATTGAACGGTACGCTGATAGCCTCCACCCAGACCTCTCGGGGTCCGGCGGCATGAGCAGCGAAACTAGTGGGCCTACAGCCTCTAAAGGTTCCTGTGTTCCAGACGCTTTCAGTAGCAGGTACATGTCCTCGCCGACAAGGATACCTCGCTCGGTGCTGAGTGCTACGTACTCGTACTGGGTCCACCCGTTGAAGCCGCTGACAGGCTTAGAAGCTCCCACGTTCATGCCTCTGGAGCGTGCCTCGGCTATTAGGGAGACCGCTACGCCGGTCTTGCCTGAATCGTGGCTAAGCATGCCAACCACTAGTATGATCATCGCCCTCACCTCCCTTGGGCTCCCGATAGCCGATTTTTGGGTGCAGCAGTCTATATTATTTTGCCTTCAGATGCAACGGGCCTAATATTAATCTCTAGTCCCCCTTGTATCAAGGGAGGAGAAATGTCGAGCGACACCCGCAGTCGCCTCGTTGCTGCCCTGAAAAAATACTTGGCAGAACTCGGAGTAGACGTCGAGTCTCCAGGCGTCAAGGACACACCTGAAAGATGGGTTTCCGCCCTCGAGGAGTATACCGAAGGCCTCAGGGTAGGCTTTGACGAGTGGAAGGTGTTCGACTCGGAGGAGAGCAGCATAGACACGGATGGAGGGCTAGTGGTGGTTAGAGATATACCTTTTTCTAGCATCTGTGAGCACCACTTGCTGCCCTTCTTCGGTAGGGTCCACATAGCATATGTGCCGGGCAGGGAGGTTGTGGGTATAAGCAAGTTTGCACGCCTAGTCTCATGGCTTGCAGCACGCCCGCAGGTCCAGGAGAGGCTGACGGGCCAGATAGCGGATCGCGTCATGGAAATGACCGACGCTAAGGGGGTGCTAGTGGTGGTTCAAGCTATACATACATGCATGGTCACCCGAGGTGCCCGCAGCCACGGTTCAAGGATAGTCACAGTGAGTTCTCGGGGAGTGCTCCAGAGGGCTGACCTTAGAGCAGCAGCCCTGCTCCTAGCAGGCTCCAGAGATGAGGGTGTGCTGAACCGGTGAAAGCAGTAATATGATCGAAGCATCTTGTACGGTTTCCAAAGAGGTATTATTCTATAGAAGGAGTGGTTTAAAGCGTTATGTAGCAAGAATCTGTCTCCATATAGACATATATATGTCCGGAGCTAGATAATACTAATAATAGGTAACCAGCCGGGATGAATGATGAAAAATTATGGTTCGAGTTCCGAACAAAACATGCGTAGAAGCGCTGTCGACATATTAGCCGACATTTTAGCCGCGTGCCAGCGCGGCGAGAAGATTACGCGTATCATGCTTAGGGCAGGCCTAAACTATCCCCAGGCCCGGAAGTACCTTTCAGCCATGCTGGATGCAGGCCTACTCGCTACTGCACAGGGCGCCTCGAGCTCCATATATGAGACCACGCCTTCAGGTTTGCGTTTCCTGTTCCACTATGCCAAGATGGTGCGTCTCCTCTCCGGGGAAGAGGGAGGCTCGTTGGAGGTGGTTGAGGAAATGCCTGAAATACATGTCGAGGCGATAAGTGCAGTCCGCGACGACGCCGAACCCTCCCTAGTTCCTCATCAGAGAAGCCCCTACGACCTTGTGGCATGTATACTGATCAATGCTATAGATGGCAGCACGCTGGGAGACCTCGGAAGACGCTGCATGATGAATCATTTTCAGGCTAGGAAGTATACACGGCACCTTATCGGGCTGGGCCTGCTGGTTAGGTCGGGCTTCAACGTTAAGGGTAGAACCATAATGACTACCACGGATAGGGGTCTCGACTACTTAGCTAGCTATGCCCAGCTATACATGGTTTCGAGGACGATCCACGAAGGCAACCACTTTTAGGCATGCCGGGAAACGTGGGAGATGCATTCTGTAGGTACGTATCTTACTAGTCTCACCTTCTCTGAAGCTACGTAGATTTTCAATCCTCTGGCCCTCAGGCACCCCGCGTCAATAGTTAGTACGACCACGTCTCTCCCATGGCGACGGCCCGTCTCCGCGGCGTCTTCCGGCGTGGTGGAGAGATGCACCCACAGCCTTCCCCCAGGCTTTATGCCCTCCCGCATTATGGCCCTATATGCTTGGAGGGATGTTCCGTGGTAAAGCTTGGCGGATTTCGTGTCTTCCTCGTAGCTTATATCTACCTTGACACTGTGCCCGTATCTTGCCCTGATCCTCCCATCTCTAAGCTCGAAACGGCCCTTCGGGTCCATTAGGGCTACTGCCACCACATGCTCTACACGGAGCCACGAGTATGCCTCCTTGTTTCGCCATCTCTCCCGGATGGCGTTGACCAGGGTTTCCACATCAACCCAGCCCTCCTTGTCGAGGCTTAATCCCAGCTCTGAGGGGAAGTGTCTGAGCAGTCCGCTCACCAGTTTGCTCAGCATAACCCTCCTATTACCATCTATAAGCAGCTTGGCTCCTGAACCACACTCAGCCGGCTCCTCAACGAGACTCCCGTCCTCGACGCATTCATATATGGGCTTCAAGGGTCCGGACCCGCGACGCGCTATAATATCGCTCTCTCCTAAGATTTTAATGGCCTCTCGGTGGTTCGGGTGTGTAGGGTCCTCTACGTGTCTAACCCAACGGTTGACCTGCTGGTAGGGCCTGGGTGGCTTAGAAGGGGGGTTGGGGGCCCAGCCTACTATGGTGCATGGGCAGCAGTTGCCATGGGGTGCAGGGAGATCTACTGTTTAGGGGTAGTGGGCTCTGAGGATGCAAGCTTGATCATCAGCCATTATGGATCTAGGGGTGTGTCGCTCATTGCGCGGGCGGTTGAGGGGTGCTCCACCAGGTTCAGGTTAGACTATACCGCCACGCCTCGGAGGGTCGAGCTGGAATGCTGGCCAGGCAGCCTTCCCGGCGACCTTATCGTCGAAATTGTGGATGCCTTACAGCCAGACATAGTGATTACAAGCCCTGTATACTCTGAAGTCCCGCTGGAAGCTATTAGCCGCATAACGGGTGTTGCCGAGCACCATCTAGTGGATGTTCAGGGTTTTGTACGGAGCTTTGGGTCAGAGGTTTTCAGCGCTATTGCAGGCTCTGCACCCTACATACACGTGTCCAGCGACGATACTAGAGATGTTGGTGCCTTGGAGGTGCTCGGTACTGGTAGCGTTGTTGTATATACTAAGGGTCCGGAGGGTGTAGAGTTATTGGTGGGTGGGAAGAGGGTTAGCTACAGCCTTCCGCGGGTGGTTGAGGCCGACCCTACGGGCAGTGGCGACGTTTTTTCCACGGCCTTCATGATCTCCATCTATAGGGGTCTCGCTCTGGGCGACGCCGTGGATAGGGCTATCAGGGTTACGCTTAGCTTCTTGGAGGAGAAGATTGCAGAAGAGTAGCTTTTAGCTATGTCAGGCATATGTTTTGACTATTGGGTCAGACTTCGGCCTTGTTGGAGATCTAGTCCGTCGAGACGAGGTATACTGCTAGGACGGATGCCAGGGTTGCGGCGAGGTGCCTCTTGCCGGGCTTTTCATCGGCTTCGCTGAGGAAAATAGTGAAAAATGCCGTGTGTAGCGGGAAAAGGCTTATGAGGACAACGGTGGGTGCCACCTCTATGATGCTCAGCGCTACATATCGTGATATCTGCGCAAATGTCACCACGACGCCTCCGAGTGCTACGTAGAGCAGTGCTTTCCGGTCAGCTAGTTGGAACTCCTGTGAGGCGCCCCGCATGTACGCATAGGGCGTGACCAGGACTAGTGCCACCAGGTAGGATGCGAAGATGCCTGCCAGGGGTGCGTGGTACTGGGAGCCGCCGTACCTTACCAGGATAGTTGACCCGGCGAAAGCCACCACGGCGGCTATGGCGGCTAGTATTCCCCTGATCTTGTAGCCGGGCTTTTGATCCCTGGCCGCGCCGCTTGGCTTAGAGCCTGCAAGGTATACTGCTAACACTGTGAGGGCTAGGGCTCCGGCTATTTTTATTCCCAGCGCTTCACCCAGAAATATCCATGCCAGTATAGCGGAGAGTATAGTTGTAGGAGTGACTATTATGGAGGCGCTGGTGGCCCCCAGCAAAGTTATGGAGTAATAATACAAGCCTCGCCCGACGACAAAGTTGGTTATGCCAGCGCCAAAGTAGATGGCCCACCCCTTAGCAGGCAGCCAGAAGAGGTCGCCGCGGAGAAGCGAGGCAGCGAGTAGCAGGGGTGTGCCTAGGACGAGGCTCAACAGCACGCTCATTGTTGTAGAAACGTCCCGGCTGCCAGCCCTTATCAGGGCGCCGTTGAGGCCGAACAGTATGCCAGCCGTAAACGCTAGTAGTAGGCCGAGAACATTGCCCTCCAACCTGCCGGTCCCCGGAGTAGGGTTGGGGAGAAGGATATAAATGGTTTGATAGCGAACCTCTACTCACTGCTTGCCAGGTCAGCTATCCTCCTAGCAAAGTGGTTCAGAGCCCTCCTAATGTATTCTGGGCTCAGCCTTCCATAGGGCGTGGGGGTCTCGAATATTCTCGGCGGAGGCTCTAGCCCCGCTGGGTCGAAGCCCTCCCTGAGTTTCAGCCTGTACTTCTCCCTGTATATCCTCCAGCCCAGCTCTTCTAGCTCCTTATCGCCGAGCTCTATGCCCAGCGGCTTCAGCGCCTTCGTTACAGTCTCCGGCCTATATATGCCTCTAGCGAAGAAACACACGACGAGGCTTGACAGCACCTGACGCCATGCTTCCTCGGCCATCAGTCTCTCCACGGTCTCCTCGGGCTCCAGGGGCTTGCCTTGGGTTTTGTAGACTTTCTGATCGAGCGAGTAGCCTGCATTGTCCAGGTGGCTGTGCCTGGCCCCTATAAGGTAGCCTATGTGGGCTGCCGGGCCCGTATGGTAGCCTGGCATCTCGTTGCCGCCGAAAACTAGTGCGAACTCCTTGCCACCATACTTCTCGGCTGCGTGGAGAACCCCCTGTGCGAGGACCCTGTAGAACTCGTTGGGCTGGGACACTATTTTCTCCACAGCATCAACGTAGGCGTCGGAGTCTCCCCATCTTAGCTTGACGATGGTCTCATTTTCCGAGATTATTCCTCGCTCCAGGGCCTCGGTGGCCCAGGCCAGCGCTACGCCCGTGCTCATAGCGTCCAGCCCTGCCGCCTCGACCACGTCTATTAGTTTGAGGAGGCCCTCTGTGTCTCCTATACCGAGCATTGTTCCTAGAGCGTATATGGGCTCATAGTCGTAGGAGACGAAGCTGGTTTTGTAGAAATACGGTTCATCAGCGTAGGGCTCCCTAAGGGCTGCCACGTGTATGCAGGCTACAGGGCAGTGGCTGCATGCAGTCCTTCTAGCCAGGTGTTTGGCGGCCATGGCTTCGCCGCTAATCTTGTCGGCCTCCTCGAACCTGGCCTGGGATAGGTTCCTGGTGGGCAGCGCGCCCAGGGCGTTTAGGGGTGCAACGTTGACGGGCGTCCCTATGTCGTGGTATTTCTTCATTAGGTCCGACCTGGTGGCGGCGTCGTATATTTCCTGGTATACCTGCCTGTAGAGGGATTTCTGGGCTACGGGTATGGTTTGTTTGCCCATCACAACCAAGGCCTTGAGCCTCTTCGAGCCAAACACAGCGCCGAGGCCTAGTCGGCCGAAATGCCTGTAGGTCTCGGTGATCACAGTGGCGTAACGTACCAAGTTTTCTCCTGCCCTGCCTATCCTCATTATTGTTCTAAGCCCCGCGCCTGGCTCCGCCTCTCTAATTATTCTACCCACAGTGTAGCTGCTTCTTATGCCCCAAAGGGTCCTGGCGTTTCTGAAGTATACCTTGCCGCCATGAATGGAGACGTATACCGGGTGCTCGCTGACCCCCTTAATCACAACGGCTCCTAGCCCGGCTAGCCTTATAGCTGCCGCGCTTCTTCCACCGGCGTGGCTTTCGCCCAGATTACCTGTGAGGGGGCTCTTGAACACCGCTACGGTCTTGGAGGCTAGAGGGTAGAGGGCTGTAAGCGGCCCTACGGCGAAGACTATAACGTTGTCGGGGCCTAAGGGGTCGGCTCCGCGGGGCAGCTCCTCCTCGAGGAGCTTTACGGCGACACCCGTGCCGCCCAGGTACTTCTCGAAGAGGTCTGCGCGGTCCTCGACCCAGTATTTCTTCCTGGTAAGGTCGATATACAGGACTCGTGAAAGAGGGTCGTGTGGCATCACGCCGCCACCTCCTCAAGGGCCAGTACTCCGTGGGGGCAGAAGTTGACACAGTATCCGCAGTGTACGCAGATGTTAGGCTTGTTGGCTCTCTCGTCCCAGAACACCGCACCTATTATGCAGGCGTCCCTGCAGTGGCCGCAGCCCGTACACCTGTTGGGGTCCAGCAGCACACCCCCACCCCTCCTGACCCTCAAGGCGTCCTCGGGGCAGACGGCGGCGCAAGGGGGGTCTCTGCAAGCCCTGCACACCACCACCGTGAACCCCCTCTCCACGCCGCCGATGCTCCGGATCAGTATGGCCGACCTTTCAAGCCCGCCGTCGCCGAACCTCCTAGCACAGGCGAACATGCAGAGCTGGCAACCAACACACCGCTCCGAGTCTACCACGGATAAACGGCTAGGCATTAGGGGTCGCCCCTTGACTCTCGAAAGTTACAAGGGCGTGATATATAATTACGCCTTCCCTTTGCAGGCCTGCTACCGTGTAGCGCTTAGGGCGAAGAGCTTATGGAGAATCGGATACTGTAACCTACTGGGTGCAAGTTTGGGAGGATGTATAGGCATAATTGGCCTGGGACGTATGGGTTCAGCTTTTGCCAGGAGATGCCTAAGCCTAGGCTTGAAGGTCGTGGCGTGGAACCGTACGCCGGAGAAGATCGAGAAGCTGCAAGGCGTTGAGCCGGCCAGCACGCCGAGAGAGGTTGCCGAGAAGTGTGGAGTGGTCCACATCTTCGTCGCCGATGACGAGGCGTCCCGCTCGGTGCTTAGAGGCCCTGAAGGCGTCTTCGCAGCCTTGAGGAGCGAGCTCATAGTGGCTAACCACACCACTGTTACGCCGGCTCACAGCCTTGAGATGTATAGGGCGGCCGAGGAACTGGGCACTATTTATCTGGACGCCCCGGTGGTGGGGGGCCCGGCTCAGGCACGCCTGGGCCAGCTACTAGTACTGGTTTCAGGCAGCAGGGAAGCGTATGAGAAGGCGTTGCCGCTCCTCAAGAACCTGGGAGACACCGTGATGTACGTGGGCAGGGTCCCCACAGCTACTGTGATCAAGCTGGCCATAAACTCGATGTTCTTCATATCCGCCCAGACGCTCTCCGAGGCCATGGCTCTGGCCTCTGCCTGGGGTGTTGATCTAGAGGTTCTGAGGGAAGCGGCGTCCAGGACTTGGCTGAAGACCCTGTTTGACAAGTACTATGAGAGGATGCTGTCCAAGGATAGGCCGCCCAGCTTCACTATCAGGCTCGCAGCCAAGGATCTTGCGTATGCCGAGCAGGCGGGATATATGCGGAACACGCCGCTTCCACTGGTCTCAACGGCGCTCCAGACATACCTTGAAGCGTCACGGCGCGGCTACGGGTCCAGCGACTATTCAAGAATAGCCTGGCACATCCTAGGGAAAGAGCCCGGCGCCAGCGGGGAAGGCTGAGCATCCAGGCAGAGAGGTGGGGGCGCGGTTTAGCGAACCTATTTATTAGCTGCCGCCAATCTAGGTCCTGGAGGAGGTGGGTATAGTGTCGACGCCTGGAAGCGGCAAGTCCAAGGAATTAAAGATAGTTACCAGGCATGTTGTAACTCTTGATCAGATCCGTGAGGATAAAAACAAGCTTATGCTGCTCCACGCCATTAAGGTGTATGGAGAGATCACTGAGAAGGCCCTGCAGCACCTCATTCACGAACTCCAGCAGTCCGGCGTCGAGATGGGCTACGACTTCATAATGATCGGGAACACACCGTCGAGTAAGAGGCTTAGAGAGGACGTTGTGGCTCTCCTCTACGTAGGCCTCCTAGAGACGAACCCCAAGAATAAGAAGCTACGCCTCACCAGCATGGCTGAATCCGAATTCCTATCCCAGGTAAGCCTGCCCGAGGAGGAGGCTAAGAAAATATCGGACGCGGTGGAGCAAGCGAGAGCCAAGATCTCCGCGATCGACGCCGAAGTGGAGCTGGCAACCATGCTGGAAAGGCGTGGCCGCAGGAGGAGAAGATTTTAAGGGTAGCCCTGACGCTTGGGGCGTTGTTTGCAGCCAGTATTTTAGGATAGCGGGATACCTGGGTTGGGGAACGGACGCGTGTCCGCTCCTCCCTTCTATAGTCTTTGATTCTAGATGGTCGTTGTGGGCAGGACTCGTTTACCCCTCTTGTCTTCGCCCTCTCCCTGCTTCCCCCAAACCACGAGCGGGTTTAGGGTCCCCTCCTTGGCCAGCTTCTCGAAGTGCTGTCTGAACCCGCTTGTATGCCTTATGTCTAGCTCCAGGATGATCTGGAGGGCCTTAAGCGTGTTCTCCCAGACGTCGAGCAGCATCTCTCTGGGCAGGTGGCTTATGATTACCGGGTCCTGGAGCCACTGGTCGAAAGCTTTGAGGGTTCTGATGATGTGTTGGAATGCTGCCCTGCTGGCCACTATGAGGTCTAGTCTGTCGGCGTCTTTTAGCCTGGCGTCGGCGTCCCTGAATATTTCCAGCATTTTCTTCTGCATTTTCACCCACTCGTCAAGGTTTCCCGGAAACCCTACGGTGCTCACGGTGTTCACCCTTGGGGGTTGATCGGGGTGCGGGGCTAATAAATCAAGCAGGCTAGTCCAGAACCTTTGATCTTAGCTCCTCCGGCATCTTGTCTGCATGCTTCTCTAGGGCCTTGCGGTACTGTTTATCGCTTCTCAGAGGGTGGCCGGGTGGTAGCATGCGGGGTATAGAGTCTATTATTGGGTACCAGGCGCCGCAGGAGGTGCACGCTAGGAGGCCCGTGATTATGTCCCGCTTCACGCACTCGTCGCAGGGCGTTTCACCCACCTTGCTCACCTCTCCGCCCTTGTAGGCGCAGTAGAGCTCGCAGAGTGGGGGATTGCCTGGGACCTTTACGTCTTCCCTGGCCTCCTCGAAGATGTGGAGCTGTAGCGGGAAGTGGCGGCAGCTGGGGCAGGCTAGTAGGTCTAGGAGTCTCAGCCTCATGCTTTCATCACCAACATCTTTAGTTCCTCTAGGAGGCTCTTAGCCTTGCCGGGACTCTTGGCCTCTATCATTATTCTGAGGACGGGCTCTGTACCGCTGGGTCTGACGAGGAACCAGTAGTCCTCGCCTATGACGCGTACCCCGTCTATGGTGACTTGGCGGTGATCGCTGTACTTCTCCCTAACCAGGTTCACAGCTCTCAGTGCCTTGTCCCTAGTCATGGGGACCTTGGTCTTCAATGGGTAGTATTTGGGGAGCCGGTCGAAAAGCTTGGAGACAGGTTCCTCCTCGCTGGCCATCATCTCCAGCATTAGGGCCGTGGTCATGGCGGCGTCTCTCACAGGGTGGTGTTTGGGGTACATGAAGCCGCCGTTCTCCTCGAAGCCGCAGAGGCCGCCCTCCTCCATAAGCCTCCTAGAAATGTCAACGCTGCCGACCTTCATCCACACCACATCTATGCCCATGGGTTTTAGGAACTCCTCAACCAGGCCGCTGCTGGACACAGCCGTATAGACTCTCCGCGGAGCGTCGGGCTCCCTCTCTGCCAGGTGTGCGGCTAGCAGGGCGGCGCTACGATCGCCCCAGTGCACGTTGCCCTTCTCGTCGATAAATATGGAGCGATCAGCGTCCCCATCGGTACCTACGGCCAGGTCTGCGCCCACCGCCACGGTAACCCTAGCTGTCTCGGCAAGGCTCTCCATTGTCGGTTCCGGCTCCCTACCTGGAAACGTGGGGTCTAGGTGGCCGTTGAGTGTAACTACCCTGACGCCCAGCCTGCGGAGAACCTGAGGCAGCGCCAGCGCGCCGACACTGTTGGCAGGATCTACAAGTATTTTAAAGCCCCAGGACGCTATGGCCTCCCTGTCGACATGGTTTACGATCCCGTCGATATAGGTTTTCAGGACTCTATCCTCCCTGGCCACCCCGCCTATGAGTTCCTTCCATTCAAGCTTCTTAAACCGGGACTCAAAGAATATTTCCTCGATCTCCCTCTCAGCGCTTCTCGGGATCTCGACCCCGTCCCGCGCGACCACCTTGATCCCGTTGTATTGGGGAGGGTTGTGGCTGGCTGTGACTATGACAGCGCCGTCGTAGCCTAGCCTTTTCGTGGCGTACTGGAGGGCTGGGGTGGGTGCTAGCCCGGCGTCACAGACCTCTACACCCGCAGATCTCAGCCCAGCCACAACGGCGTCTCGGATCATCTCGCCTCCAGCCCTGACGTCGCGCCCAACCAGAACCCTTGATTCCGGGCCAAACCATGTGCCTATGGCCTCTCCAAGCCTCAGGGCAAGTTCGGGTGTAAGCTCCCTGTTGACAACCCCCCTAACACCATCTGTGCCGAAAAGTCTGCCCACGAAATACACCATTAAGGGATCCAGGCATACTAGTTAAAATGTACTTTCACAAATAAAGATGCGGGCGGAGGGTTTTGGAGCCCCTGGACATCGCTCTAGCAGTAGCTTTCGCAGCTTCGTGGATCTCGATGCTCCTGGGCATAGAGGGCTACCGGGGGTGGCGGAGGCTGGTTAGGCTAACGGCGGCGGCGTCAGCAACTCTTCTCATAGCCAAGCTTGCCCTGGACACGCTTGTTAGGCTCGGAATCCTGTAATCCCCCTTGGCAAGCCTTATTTCCCCAGCGTCTCACCGGGGGTTCGGCTCCGAAACACAGGGTGCAGCGTGTTGCTGGACAGGAGGATACTGAGGAGGGCGTGGAGCATAGCCTGGCCCCTCATAGTGGCGGAGGCTGTTGATAGCATACTCTCTGTGACCGACATGTTCTTCGTGTCGAGGCTGGGCGACGAGGCTACTGCAGCCATAGGTCTGGCCGGATATGCATCGTGGCTGTTCTTCGTGTCGGTCCAGCTTTTCTATATGGGCGTCCTGGTCCTCGCAGCCCAGGCGTATGGGGCCGGGAGGCCTGAGGAGGCGTCTCGCGTGCTGGGCGAGTCGCTGCCTTCAGCCTTCCTAACCACGCTCCCCATAACCGTCGCTGGCTATGTGTATAGCTTTGAGTTCCTCGGGCTTCTGGGCGGCTGGGACCCCGTCACTGTGCCCTTGGCCTCCGACTACTTCAGGGTGCGCGTCCTGGCATTGCCCCTCGTAGCCGTGACCATGACCATAAGCGCAGCGTTTAGGGCTGTAGGCATGACGAAGCCCGTTATGATGGCAACAGTTTCCGGAGCAGCCGTAAACATTGTTCTAGACCCTCTCCTGATCTTCGGGCTAGGTCCTTTTCCTCGACTGGGCATAGTGGGAGCAGCTGTGGCCAGCGCCCTCGCTTTTACAGTGGACTTCACCCTCCACGCCTTCTTCGCCAGGAACCTGCCTTTCCCCGTGAAGGTTGCTGTGCCTGGCTGGGGGGCGCTCAAGGCAGCTAGGATTGGCCTGCCGCCCACTGTGGAGAGAACTGTTTTCGCGCTGGGCAACATGGCGTATATAGCCGTGATATCCCGATGCGGTAAAACCGCCCTGGCGGCCCACACCATCGGTATAAGGATAGAGTCCTTCGCCTACCTGCCTGCCTTCGCCATGAGCGTGGCCGCCTCCAGCCTGGTGGGCCAGGAGACGGGGAGAAGGGACATATCCCTGGCCAAGAAGGTGGGCTGGGAGGTGGCTAAGGGCACAACGATATTCATGGTGCTGGCAGGCGTGCTTCTGGCAGTACTATCGCCGGTGGCGCCCCACGTTTTCACCGAGACCCCTAGGGTGCTGTGGCTCTCCATGGTCTACCTGATCCTCGCCGCGGTCAGCGAGCCCTCCTTAGGCCTGGTGATGGCGCTGGCGGGGTCCATCAGGGGTGCTGGCAATACGCTGGTGCCTACGGTCGTGAACCTGGCCAGCCTATACCTATTCAGGGTTCTCCCAGCATTCCTGCTGCCGCGCCTTATGCCCCCGGGTCTATGTGCTGTGGGCGCCTGGCTGGCCATGGACATAGACCTCTTCGCCCGTTCAGCCATATTTCTAGTACTATATAGACGCAGGTTCGAGAAGCTCGCCAGGGTTCTCGTGTAGAACCGGGAAGAAACATTATACCTTTCGCCTCCACAAGTGTTTATGGATGATGAAGGCTAGATATGCGGAGCTGTGAAGAAGGTTTCTGGTGCTGACACGGCCTAATAGGATTCTGTATGGCTCGTTGTTAATTCTTAGTAATCTTCCGGTAACTGGTTAATAAAAATACATATTAACTAAATTATTACCTAAAATAACGGTGTGTGCCCTTTGGAAAGCACAGTACACTACCTCCTTTACGCCTCTACCGCTATCCTAGCACTGCTATCGGTACATGCGTTGCACGAGACGAGGAAACACTATGAGCTGGGATCTCCTCTCCCGGCGCGTGTTTCTGCCGAGTAGCTCGTAGTTGACGTCTTGGAAGTCGCGGTAATAGTGGTTTCATCGGCGTATGGTTTGTGGAGACTTCCCTGGGAGGCGTGGGTATTGGAGGCTGGCGGGCTGTTTTAGCCTTGGCGGGAGTGATTCTCATGCTAGCCGGTATGTGGGAGTTCCGATCAACACGCAGAATTCTTGGGATGGAGGTTTCAGGCCTTATATCAACGGGTATTTATAAGCTGAGCAGGAACCCTCAGTTTCTCGGTTGGTTCATGCTGGTCGTAGGCGTAGCTCTGGCCAGCTCCTCCGCCTATGCACTCCTCATAGCCCTGGTAACCGTGGTCTCCGGCCACCACTACATCACCCGCCTGGAGAAGCCTTACCTGGAACGAGTTTTCGGGGAGGAGTACCTGAGGTACAAAGGGGGCCCCGAGGTATTGGGGGACGGAAACCTTAATCACTCGGCCAAGCCTCTCATTACAAAGGTAGGAGTTCGGCGCCATGACGGAGAACGCGCCTGGCAGGGAAAGCGTAGATGCCGCCGTACTTATACTGCTCTCAGGCGAACCCCCCTATGTCCTGCTGGTCCGTAAGTCATGCACCGATGCATCGCCCTGGGCCTGCGATATCGCCTTTCCCGGCGGCAGGGTGAAGAGGGGAGAGTCTCCCGAGGAGACTGCCGTGAGGGAGGCGTGGGAGGAGGCGGGTGTCTGGCCCGGCTATGTTAGGATCATTGCACGTCTACCGGTGCACAGGACGAGGCTGAGAGGCATAAGGGTGCTGCCCGTTATTGGAAGGGTTGCCGGGCCCGTGGAGGCTAGGGTGAGGAGCAGCGAGATTGACCACGTTTTTTGGGTGAGACTTGAGGATCTATGGGGAAGGGAGCCTGGAACAATAATGCACCCGCGGAGGGGCCCGGTTAAGGGGGTTAG
Source organism: Desulfurococcales archaeon (assembly GCA_027016915.1). Taxonomy (GTDB): domain Archaea; phylum Thermoproteota; class Thermoprotei_A; order Sulfolobales; family WAQK01; genus WAQK01. The sequence continues at coordinate 17,959 of JALURJ010000009.1, forward strand.
GCTGGGCGATGGCATGGTTCTATGGGGTCTCACGCTGAGGATAATTAACTCCCTACGGGAGGCTCTTGGACAGCTTCAAGCCCGGGGCGGGCTCACTTAATAGTCATCCTACATAGCATGTACTGCAGGCAAGTGGTGCTAACCATGCTTGTAGGGTTGGACGAGCTCGGATCCATACTGCGCCGACTTGAGGGACGTGGCTATAAGGCGTACGGCGAGCTCAGGGGTTTGAGAATAGACTATGGTTTAGCCGAGGCTAGGCTGGCTAGGGTGCAGGGAGACCCTTTTGCCACACCCTCTATCCTGGAGGCGCGCCTCCCTCTGAGAAGGCTTGGCCTCCCCTCTAGGCTCTATAGGGGCAAGGCCTCCACGCCCTTCACCGACTACGTGGCTAGGCTTGCGTGGAGGGCGGCGGAGAGGCATTCGGGGAAGTGTGGCACGGGGAATAGCTGTTATCTCGGCTTCCCGGCCCCCGGGCCATGGATATTGCCTCGTTCCTGCGCGGAGCTCCTGGACGG
>JALURJ010000010.1 GCA_027016915.1 Desulfurococcales archaeon
TGTATGCGTCTTTGGCTATCCCCTCGGCCTCTTCCAGCCTTCCCCTCATTCGCTGCAACTCCCCTAGATGTATTCTGCTCCAAACGACGTAGAAGGGATCTCCTAGGCCATCGGCTACCCTTATCTCCTCCACCAGGTACTCGTAGGCCTCGTCGAGCCGGCCTCCCATGGCTAGGGCTTTAACCATGTTGGCATATGCAGCCATCTTGAGGCGGTTGTCCCCTACCTCTTCTGCTATACTCAAACCCCTCTCGGCAAGCCTTAGGCTTTCCTCCACCCTGTCGAGGTCGGCGTATATGTAGGATAGGCTTAGAGCCAGGTTTGCGAGAACTATGGGATCTCCTAGGCTCTCAGCCCGACCCATGGCCTCCTCGAGGATCCGGGTTGCCTCAGGAATCCTTCCTTTCTGCCTCTCAAGGAGCGCGGCGTCGTGGGCCACGTAAAGCCTCAGCCTTGGCGGGAGCTTCGCATGGACCAGCTCATCCACCACCATCTTGTAGGAGTCGAGATAGCTTAGGTAGGTATAGTCGTCTCTCAGAACCCTCTCAGCCACAAGCTCTGCAGCTAAGTCGGGTCTGCCAGCCTCTATGTAGTACTTCATCGATCTGAGCTTGTTTATCCAGCCACCCTTCCTGGCATAGTATTCAGCCGCTTTTAGGCGGAGATCCCTTCTCCCGGCGCGCCCAACAAGGCTGGCCACCAGCGGATACGCCCTAAATCCTTCGGGAAGCTGCTCGACGAGACCCCTATCAGCGAGTCTGTAGAGGTGGGGCTCAGGGCTCCTAATGCCGGAGAGCCCGGCTATGAGCTCGAGGGGTTGGGGATCCTCGAAGGCTACGAGAATGGAGAGAAGCTTCCTCTCCGGCTCGGAGAGGGCTGAGTACACTTCCCTCCAAAGATACTTGGCAGCCTCACCCCTGTACTGGCCTAGCCTGCCAGACCTGTAGGCCTCCGCGAACATGTGGAGGAGGAGAGGGTGGCCAGCCGTTGCAGCGTAAACCTCCGCTAGTTCGCCTTGCTCGAGCTCCACGCCCCTCCTCCTCAGGAGCTCCTCAGACTCGGGTGGTGAGAGCCCCTTCAGGAGGATCTCTAAAACCATACCGGGCTCATAATACGGTAGGCCCCTGGGCCTCCTTCTCGATACTATGACAACCTTGTAGCTACTGGAGTGCCTGGCAAGCCTCCTCACCAGGTCTCCTACCTCCGAACCCTCAACCACGTGGTAGTCGTCGAAGACCAGGGTTACACCGGCTGCGCTGAGCCCCTCGACAGCCATGTCAGCCGCTAGCTCAACGCTCCTTCCAGGAGTTCCTAGGTAGTTGAGAAGCCTGCTGTATCCTAAGCCTGATAGGAATAAGGCGAGCCTCCACAAAACGTATTCGGGCGTGTCCAGCCTGCTAAGCGTGTGCCAGTATAGTTTCCCCAGGTCCTCGAAAGCCTTCGCGACAAGGCTAGTCTTCCCTATACCACTCATCCCCCAGACAACGACTACGGGAGCTCCAGCGCTTCTCAGCCTCTCCAGCTCCCTCTTCCTCCCAACGAAGAGCCTCAGCCTAGGCGGCCCTGTCTCCAGGTTGAAGAGGTTCCTGGCCTCATGGGCGGGAGCTGAGCCGGGGATCCCGCTAATCTTTACGCCTCCGCCCACGAAGTCTATCCTGAGGCCCTGGACCGAGAGCCTGTACATCCTGATGTTCCTCCTGCCGACCCTCATCCACGAGCCCTCTACGAGCCCTGCCTTCTCGAGGAGCTTCAGCCTCCTGGAAACGTCTGTTTCGTCCCTCCCTGTGAGTCTGGCAAGCTCCCTCGGGTAGGAGGGCTTGGTGTTTAGAAGGATGAGCAACTCGAGGTTGACCGGGTTGGAGATTAGCCTCAGGATCCTCTCAATATCCCGTCCGCTCCACGGTGGTTTCATAGGGTACTTTCCTCGCGGATCACCCTGTATTGTTTTGATCAAAAATAACATGCCTAACTATTTAAGGATGTCTGTCCCCGGGTTTGAGGAATACAATCAAACCATGTCAATAAATCCAATCCACCGCCTCCCCCGGAGGTCTGGGGGTAAGGATGGAGACAGAAACCC
>JALURJ010000011.1 GCA_027016915.1 Desulfurococcales archaeon
CGTAGCCTTCGGCTCCGTTGCACGCTCAGTTATGTCTGTTGTGAAGGAGGCTAGGAAGGAGGGCAGGAAGTACGGCCTCTTCAGGCCCATCTCGCTGTGGCCCATGGATGAGGAGGGGCTGAGAAGAGCTGCCGAGAACGCTGAGAAAGTGATTGTTGTAGAGATGAACTATGGGCAGCTAGTGAGAGAGGTTGAAAGAGTCGTGCGCGACAAGCCGGTACATCTAATCCCTATACTCAGACTAGACCTCCCTACGCCGGAAGAGATAGTGGAGGCGGCTAGGAAATGGTTGTGACGCGTAGCATACATCCGCTGGACAGGTTCCTCAGGCCTGAACGTCTCCCGCATATGTGGTGCCCCGGGTGCGGGATAGGCATAGCTCTCTCAGCTTTTCTGAGGGCGGTAAACGAGCTGGAGGAGGAGGGGAAGATAGAGTCGAGGAAGATAGTATTCGTGACGGGTATAGGATGTACAGCCAGGGCTTCGGGCTACGTGAAGTTCGACGCGGCACACACGCCGCACGGTAGAGCCATACCCTACGCCATGGGCGTCAAGCTGGCGAACCCGGAGCTTATACCGGTGGTCTTCAGCGGCGACGGGGACATAGTTGGAATAGGCGGGAACCACTTCATCCATGCAGCTAGAAGGAACATGGATATGCTGGTGATCATGGTTAACAACATGATATACGCCCTTACAGGCGGCCAGGTCGCCCCCACGACGCCCGAGAAGATCTATACAACCACCACCCCCTGGGGCAACCCTGAGAGACCCTTCAACGCCGTTACGCTGGCATGGATAGCGGGAGCCAACTACGTGGCGAGATGGTCTGTCACCCACCCCGAGCTGCTGAAGAACTCTATCAAGAAGGCCCTCCTCATGGAGGGTTTCAGGTTCATAGAGGTTCTCTCGATATGCCCCGAGGTGTACGGTAGACATATTGGGTTTAGGAGCCCCGTGGAACTCTACACCCATCTAAGGAGGGTCGTTAAGATAAGAGGCAAGATCCGCCCCCTCGAGACGGAGTATGATTGGGAAAAGGGCATAACCCTGGGCGAATTCGTAGTTAAAGACGAGCCTGGCTTTGTGAGGAGGCTCTCGGAGGTGGTTCAGGGTGGAGAGGCTTGAGATAATGATTGCTGGCAGGGGAGGACAAGGCATACTCCTCGCAGGCTACCTGCTGGGACTCACGCTGATAAAACACGGATATTACGTTGTGCAGTCGGAGTCCTACAGCGCTGAGACCCGGGGCGGCGATTCCAGGTCGGAGCTTATAGTGCTTAGAGAGCCTGGAGAGGCAGACTATATGAGGGTTCGGAGAGCCGACATAGCCGTGTTCATGTATGGCGAGCAGCTACGAAAATACTCTGACAGAGTGGGCGAGAGGGCACTAGTTGTCGTGGACTCGACCTTCATCAAGCCCGAAGATCTGAAGCAGGGCTGGAGGGTCGTGGCTATACCATTCACCAGCATAGCGGAGGAACATGCTGGAACCATTAGGGTTGCCAACATAGTGATGCTGGGAGCCCTGGCGCGGATAACGGGCCTCTACACGCTGGACGAGTTGAAGGAGACAATCCGGAGGAACGTGAAGCCTGGTTGGGTAGAACTCAACCTTAATGCGGCCGAGCTGGGCTACAAGATGGCCGAGAAGCAGGAGGGCGCCTAGATCCCCAAGCCTAGCTCGTCCAGACCCAGCTTCTTTCTCCTACGGGCCTGCCTCTCCTCCTGTGTGCCCTTAACTATTATTTCGTAGAGCCTGGCTTCCTTCCCCTGGCCAGGCCTCAGGAGTCTTCCAAGCCTCTGGACAAACTGCCTCCTAGACCCTGTACCTGACACCAGTATACCTACGTTGGCGTCGGGCAGGTCCAGGCCTTCGTCCCCCACGGTGGTTACCACCAGTACGCGGCTTCGCCCCGACTTGAAGTCTTCCAGGACTCGCCTCCTCGTGGCAGTATCCAGCTCTCCTATCAGCACAGGTGAGCCGAGAATTTCGCCCAGCTTCTTTGCCTGCTCCACGTACTGGGCGAACACGAGTATCTTGCTTCCCCTTCTAAGCTCCTTAGAAACTATCTCTCTA
>JALURJ010000012.1 GCA_027016915.1 Desulfurococcales archaeon
AAATAATGTATTAATAGTTGTCGCTGCTCTAGGCAGTGTGTCTGAACAGTATTGGGTTTAAGATTTAATGGAGGAAGGCTAGCCGGTAACTGCGCGTAATGCTAATATAACTGGATAATCTTCATAGGGTGTCGGCTGATGCCTATTGGTCAGGAGCTAAAACCCCGTATAAAGGAGAAGCGGTGGGATAAATCCCGGGAGAGGGAATTCTACGAGCTCTGGGAGAAGGAGGGCATCCATCGATTCAACTACGATCCTGAAGACCCTAGGCCTGTCTTCGTGGTGGACACGCCTCCTCCCTACGCTTCCGGCAAGTGGCACGTGGGCGGAGCAGCGCATTACGCGCAGATTGACATGGTGGCCCGGTACTTCCGCATGATGGGCTATAACGTTCTGATACCATTCTACGCCGACAGAAACGGCCTGCCCGTGGAGGTATTCGTGGAGAAGAAGTACGGGATAAACCCCCACGAGGCTGCAAAGACCCGGGAGGGGCGCGAGAAGTTCCTCCAGCTATGCAAGCAGAGGCTCGACGAGGTGGAGGAGGAGATCGTCAATGTGTGGAGGAGGATGGGCTGCGGGTTCGAGTACTGGCGCAATGGTACCGACAGCCCCGAGTACAGGAGGATAACCCAGGCCACCTTCATAGAGCTGTGGCGTAGAGGACTGGTCTACGAGGCTGAAAGGCCCGTAAACTGGTGTCCCAGGTGCCGCACCACCCTGGCCGACGCCGAGTTAGAGCACAGAGAGGAACACACCCATCTCTACTACGTCAAGTTCAGGGTCAAGGAAACCGGAGAAGACATCGTCATAGCCACCACTAGGCCGGAACTCCTCAACGCCTGTGCGGCCGTGATCTACAATCCTGAGGACGAGAGGTACAAGCACCTCAAGGGTAAGTATGCAGTAGTACCTCTCTATGGCAGGGAGGTCCCAATATTGGAGCACCCCGAGGCCCGCCCGGAGTTCGGCACAGGCCTCGTAATGGTTTGCAGCTACGGCGATGTAAGGGACGTGAGGATGTTCAGGGAGCTGAGACTGGAGCCCAGGGTACTGATAGACAGGGACGGGAGGATGACCGAGGAGGCTGGGCCCATAGCCGGGCTGCCGGTCAGGGAGGCTAGGAGGAAGATGGCGGAAATACTAGAGGAGAAGGGCCTCCTAGTGAAGAAGGAGGACATGGTCCACAGCGTCCCCGTGTGCTGGCGCTGCAAGACGCCCATAGAGATCACACATGAGAAGGAGTTCTTCCTCAGCCAGCTGGCCTTCAAGGAGAAGCTCCTGGAGATAGCTAGGACCGTGCCCTTCTACCCCGAGGAGCATAGGCAGAGGCTCATAGACTGGATCAACAGCATAACCACGGACTGGCCTATATCTAGGAGCAGGTACTATGCAACCGAGATACCTGTATGGAGATGCAAACGCTGCGGCGCAGTGCTGACCCCTGAACCCGGCAGGTACTACCAGCCTTGGAAGGAGGAGCCGCCCTTCGATAAGTGCCCCGAGTGCGGCGCTCCCCAGGACCAGCTGGTCGGGGAAACCAAGGTGTTCGACACCTGGTTCGACTCCTCCGTATCGCCCCTTTACGTCGCCCACTACATGAGGAACGACAAACTCTACTCCAGACTGTTCGGCAACATCATGAGGCCTCAGGGGGAGGACATTATACGTACGTGGCTCTACTACACGCTTCTCCGAGTATACCAGCTTACCGGCAAACCGGCATTCCGCTGGATAAGAGTAACTGGCATGGGCCTCGACGAGAAGGGCGAAGCCATGCATAAGAGCAAGGGCAATGTGATAGACCCAGACCCGATCCTCGAGAAATATGGTGCCGACGCCTTCAGGTTCTGGGCGGCTGCAGCCGCCAAGCTGGGCAGCGACTATAGGTTCCAGGAGCAGCTCGTCAGAACTGGAGCGCTCTTCGCCACCAAGCTGTGGAACATAGCTAGGTTCGTCTCGGCATTCCCTCAGCCCAGGGAGGGAGAGTATAGGCTCAGACCCCTCGACGAGATGATCCTCGGGGCCCTCAACGACGCCATGCGCAGGATACATGAGGCCTATCAGCAGCTAGACGTGTACGTGCCGGCTAACGAGATATACAACTTCGCCTGGAACATCTTCGCCAGCCACTACGTGGAAGCTGTGAAGCACAGAGCTTATAACAGGGACGGCAGGTTCCCCGAGGATGAGCAGAGGGGGGCTTGGTACACGCTCCACACTGTGTTCAGCTCCATAATAAGGCTCCTGGCACCCATAATGCCCTTCGTAACCGACGCCATATGGAGGGAGCTCTACGGCAGGGAGAGCATACACAAACAGCTCATGCCCCAGCCCAAGCCCGAATGGGACAAGCCCGTCAAGAACCTGCTGAAGGACTTTATGGAGGCAAATAGGCTTATCTGGAGCTATAAGAAGGCAAAAGGGCTGACACTCGGAGCCAGGCTAGAAGCGACGCTATACCTGCCCGAGAAACTGGCCCCCATAGCCGAGGACTTAGCCGTGATGCACCGTGTAGCCAGGTACGTTGTAGGCGGGCAGCCAGAGGGTGCAGAGCACCTAGGTGGCGGAATATATCTGAAAATGGATGGAGCAAGGTGAAAATACTTTTATATTTTAAGCACTTGATATATATTTTATGAGCTATAGTGTTTCATCCTAGATGTTATCATTATGTTCTCTAAGTTGTGTTGAGCAGGATGTTTCATACGCCTTGTTTGGCTAATTACTATGATTACTGGGTTCACGATAAAGTAATAAGCCCTATACGATATACTACTCACAGGTTTAGGTGGTGAACAAAATGAGCAAGGAAGAGCTAAAAGCTCTACTTGAAGAAGTAAAAAGCCTCCTAACAGAGGTTAAGCAACTCCTAGAGGAAATCAAGGCTACAAAGATGCCCGAAGTACAGGTGATTAAGGAGCTCGAGGGCCTTAAGGTCAAAGTGGATATAGGGAAATTACTACGACTACCCGACCACCTCAGGCAGACGTTTATAGCTCTAGCAAAGCTGGGTGAGGGCACAGCAGAGGATGTTTCCAACATAACTGGCAGGGCTAGAGCTATTGAGAGCGCCTATCTGAACCAGCTGACCCATCTGGGCTATGCCGTTAAGAAGAGGAAGGGTAAGAAAGTGTATTTCACGGTGAAGCCTTAAGGGGGCTAACAGGTCTTTCCCCTTTATTTCTCTTAAATAAACAATAGTAACGAGGGCTAGATGTCGTGGTACAGCATTATTTCGATCGGCGAAGGATACATTCTGGCTAAATCTATCTCCTTTCTCTTCATTTCGATGTAGGCTTCTAGCAGCGATCCAGGGAACACTGGTTTAAGGAACTCGTTATCCGTCTCCAGCTCGTCCAGCGCTTCATCGAGGCTTCGGGGTAGAACCTTTATTCCCAGCTCCCTTCTCTTCTCAGGGGTCATGTGGTAGATGTTCTCATCAACCGGGTCGCCGGGCTCGATCTTCTTCCTTACCCCGTCGAGGCCCGCCAGTATTATTGCTGGGAGCGCCAGGTACGGGTTGGCAGAGGGGTCTGGAGGCCTATACTCTATTCTCTTCGAGTTCCCTTCACCCTTCTGATACACCGGGATCCTTATCGCTGCGCTTCTATTAGCCCTGCTCCAGGCAAGGTAGACTGGAGCCTCGTAGCCGGGTATCAGCCTCTTATAGCTGTTGACCGTGGGCGACACTATGGCTGAAAGGGCTCTGCCGTGCTCCACTAATCCTCCTATGAAGTACCTGGCATATTGGCTTAGCTCGGCATACTCGTCATCGGGGTCGTAGAATAGGTTTGAATCTCCGCGCCAGATGCTTATATGCGTGTGCATCCCACTACCATTATCGCCCCCTATGGGTTTAGGCATAAACACCGCCACCATGCCGTGCTGGTGGGCCACCATCCTAGCCACGTATTTCAGCGTCTGGATGTTGTCGGCCGTCCTGGTCGGCGTCGAGTATCTGAAGTTTATCTCTCCCTGGCCTCCCGTAGCGACCTCGTGGTGGTGCACGTCCACGGTAACCCCAAACTCTGCCAGGGCCTCAGCTATCTCCTGTCTCACAGCCATCATCTGGTCCAGCGGCGGTGCAGGGTAGTAACCTTCCTTCACTCTGAGCTTGAGACCGCTCCCCGGCGTCCAGGGCGCCTCTCTGGCTCTCACCCTATAGTAGGACTCGTGGCCGCTGACCCCGAACTCCAACGAGTCGAATATGAAGAACTCGGGCTCCACCGCTGTGTAAGCCTTGAGCCCTTCGGAGGAGAGGGTTTCCTCCAGCCTTTCCGACACGTACCGGGGGTCTCTCTCAAATCTGCCCGAGCCCATCATGCCGTATACTTGGCATATGAACCTGGCAGTGTCTTTGAACCACGGCAGCACAGCGAACGTATCGAGTACGGGTTTGAGGACGAGGTCGCTTTGATCTATAGTGGTGAACCCCTTGACGCTGCTGCCGTCCAGCTTGCCGTAGCCTTTTTCCAGGGTATCCGGGTCAACCAGGCCTGAACTTATGGTTACATGGTGAAGCCTGCCCGAAAGGTCGGTGAGCTGGAGGTCTACCCATTTTATCCCTTTCTCCCTGATCTTCTCCAGGATCTCCGGTACACTAACCATCCACAGCACCTGGAGGATATGGTAAATGTACGTAATGTTATAAAAATTTGTCATAATCAGCACCGTGAATTGTACGAGTTTTCCCATCGATAATTATAAAATACACCACAACTACCTATACCTGGGTTGAACAATGCTTGCAGAGGAGATAGACATCCTGGACCTAAGGCTGCTGAGGAGGCTCGCCCACAACTCGAGAATCAGTGTTCGAAGTTTGGCCGCGCAGCTTGGAATACCCCACACAACTCTGTACTCGAGGATCAGGAGGCTAGAGCGCCTAGGCGTAATTAAACGCTACACTATAATGCCGGACCTCTCAAAGCTGGGCTACACCATCACCGCTGCTACCAGCGTGTCTGTGGAGGGTAGGTATATTGAAGAACTTGAGGAAATAGTTTCCCGCAGGCCTGAAGCTGTTGCCGTGTACGACATAACGGGCGAATATGACATGCTGATCGTGGCTAAGTTCCGAGGGATCGGCGAGCTGGACTCCTTTATAAAGTGGCTGAACAAGCAGAACGGTGTGAGGAGGACTGAAACTAGCGTTGTGTTCAGGATCGTGAAGGAGGACCTGGCCTCGCCGCTGATCGGCTGACGCCGCGATCACCTAGCATGGATGCCAGCTCTAGCCGTATGTTGAGGAGTTCCTCTATCACGTTGTCGATGTGGCGTGCCAGATCCCTAACATCGTCAAGCGGCATTCCAAGCCGCTTCATAGCTTCCACCTGGCTTCTCAGAAAGCCCAGGATGGAGGGCGTAGTTCTTAGCCTTATCTCTCTTGACTTTTCAAGGAAGAACTGAAGCCCTCTCTCCGTGATCCTGTAGACTATCCTCTTGCGCTTGCCTACATATTCCTCACGCTCCTCCACGAGCCTTTCCCTGAGCAGCTCGTTAAGGGCGGGATAGAGGGAGCCCGGCGTGGGGGTCCAGGTTTCACGGGTGTTCTCGGCCACCCTCTTCATTATAGCGTAACCGTGTAGGGGCCCCTCCACCAGCAGCGAAAGTATAGTCATTTTGAGCCAGCCGCTAATTCTTCTTCTACCCGATACCTGGGCCACAAGATCCACCTTCGATATATCGTTTTTGAAAGACAAACTTATATATCTGTCTCAGACGTATCGCTAATAGATGTACCTATAAAAGTAAGATTCTGGGGCGTGCAGGCCATGCTGACCTCTCTGGGCAGGCTCATTTCGAAACGCTACAAGGTCGTGATAGTAATCTGGATCGTAGCCGCTGTTCTCAGCATACCCCTCGCCTCCAGGCTCGACAAGGTGCTTTCATACAACGAGCAGGAGTTCCTGCCCTCACAGCTTGAGAGCCTTGAGGCCTCCCGGCTGCTGGCGGAGAAGTTCCCCGGCTACGAGCCTCCAAGCCTAATAGTCCTAATCAGGCACGATGTTAAGGACCAGGCCCTCCGCAAATCCGTGGAAGAGTTTAGGCAGCGGGCCCTACAGGAGCTGGAATACGTCGAGGATGTGATAACGCCCTACGATATCTATGGCCAGGTTCTCGAGTTCTACTGGGCACAGATGAACCGTACCAGGCAAGCCATAGCTGGTCAGATGCTAGGCAACCTGACCATGCTCCACCAAAAACTGTGGAGCCTGACCCAGAGCGCCAATATGACTCTTAGACTGATCTATGGGCTCCCAGCCATGTACCTAGCAGCCTGGCAGTCCGCTGTCCAGTCTTCTCCGCCCGAGACACCCATATCGTTGGTGTCAAGCCAGGTCCTCAATGCCACACTTGCCCAGATACCCCCGATAAACCCGCTGGCACCAGCCTACCTCAAACGGGTGGTTAACACCTGGAGCCTTTACCTGGAGAACACGCTGGGTCCCGAAGCAACCGTCGGGGATGCCGGGGCAGCCATCACCAGCGGAACTCTAGACCCGGCAGCCCTGATGGTCACGGCGGTGAGAGACACCGCACCCCAGTTCTTCGCTGCAATCACCGACGAAGTGACGGCGAAAAAAGTGGCGAAGTTGGCAGAAGCGTTCAGCTTAGAAAACTACAGCGATCCTGAGGCGCTCAGGCAATTCATAGTAAAAGCCGTGATGGCACAGGCAAGCATGGGTGGCTTCACTGTTCCACGCGAGGTGGTGGAGCAGCTCTACACTCTTGGCCCCGACGCCCCGGCAGAGGCCCTGCAACAGATAGCCGAAACTCTGGCTGACCGCATGATTGAACAGGTTATAGAGCAACACCCACCCCCACGTTTCCCCGAGGGAATACCTGAGG
>JALURJ010000013.1 GCA_027016915.1 Desulfurococcales archaeon
CACACCCACCTCTTCGACGCAGCCTTCCAGGAGGCGGGCCTAGGCCTCACGCTTAGGGAGGTCGTCGCCCCTCCCACCGGGCTAAAGCACCGGCTCCTAGAATCGACGCCCCTCAGAAGCCTTCTCGAAGCATTCAGGGATGCCGCCCTACAGATGGTTTCGGGGGGAACCGCAGGCGCCGCCGACTTCAGGGAGGGTGGGCTGGAGGGCTGCCGCCTCGGGCTAGAAGCGTCTAAGGATCTACCCCTCCTCTACGTTGCCCTGTGCAGGCCCAGCCCCGGCCTGGCGGATCTCTACGAAATTATATCCCTGAGCAAAGGGCTAGGGATCCCCTCCCCATTCTCCTATACCCTGGATGAGCTTGCCGCCATCAGGGAAGCTGCGCAGCGTGCGGGCAGGATGATTCATGTCCACGTGTCCGAAGATAGGGATGACTGGCTCCAAGGGGACTACGTTAGGGCTGTCAACGTGCTGGGAGCGGACGTGCTGGTCCACGGCACACTGCTTACCGACGAGCAGGTTGGAGAGATAGCTGGCAGAGTAAAGGGCGTGGTGGCCTGCCCCAGGTCTAACGCCTGGTGGGGCTCCGGGCACCCGCCTCTGGCCAGCCTCCTGGACCACGGTGTCACAGTGGCCCTTGGCACGGACAACGTGGCGTGGGTTAAGCCAGACATGTGGAGGGAGATGGAGGCAGCGTTCCACATCCTCAGACTCCAGAAGCCCGGCTACGCCGAGCCAGCCAGGGTCCTGCGGATGGCAACGGTGGATGCGGCCAGGCTTATGGGGCTCGAGGGGCGCGGGTTGCTGCAGCCCGGCTACGCTGCGGACATCGTCCTACTGGATCCCGCCAGGCTCGGCTTCCCCTGGTCCAAGGACCCGGTGGCTAGCCTGGTTAAGAGGGGAGGAGCTGAAGCGGTGGTTGAAACCTATATTGGTGGGAGGCTAGCCTACTCTAGACTCAACCCGTGAGACGCTGCTCCGTATCAGCCTCTCGACCTCCCCCACGAGTTCCTCGAGCCTCCTCCTATCCATGGCTTCCGCGTAGAGCCTAATCTTCGGCTCGGTCCCGGAGGCCCTCACAAGGACCCAGGAGCCGTCTTCAAAGTCTAGCCTCAGCCCGTCAAGAGTGTTCTCCTCGGCCCTGTCCCCGAACCTTGACCTAAGCTCCTCGAACACCCTCTCCACCGCAGCCTCCTTAGCTTCCTCCCTAACCCTGTAGGACCTTCTCACCGAGGGATAGTCGGGTATGTCTCGGAGAAGTTCGTCCAGAGCCCCTCCCCCGCCAGCAAGCTGGGAGACTATGAGAGCTGCCTGGTAGATCCCGTCAACCCAGGGGCCCCAGGAGGGGTCTATGAGCTTCCACGGCTCAGCTGCAAGCAGGGCGTCGGGGTGCTCCAGCAGCTTCTCATGGGTCTTGCCCAGCTTCGCCCTCAAAACCCTCCCCCCATACCGCTCCGCCACGTCTACCACAGCTCGGCCCACATCCACGCTCACAATGATCTTGCCCCTCCTGTCCGTCAGCTTAAGCTTGGCGTAGAGTGCTATCAGCCTGTCCTGCTTCACAAACCCTCTCCCGGGGACAGCTACTGCAAGCCTATCCGCATCGCCGTCGTGGGCAAGGAGCAGCTCCGCACCCAGTAGCCCTACGGGTTCGAGGAAGGGCTCTATCACGTCGGGCCTAGGCTCAGGCGTTCTACCGGGGAAATAGCCGTCCTCGTGGCAGTTGATGGATGAAACCTTGGCGCCCAGCATCCTGGCTAGCCTCGGAGTATAGCTTGACGCCGCCCCGTTGGCACAGTCCACCGCCACCCTGGGACGCCGCCTGGGCTCCGAGGCGAACCTGGAGTAAAGATCCTCGATATACTCCTCCCCCAAATGCCGGGCCTCAACCGTCCTGCCCACCCTGTCCCAAGAAACATGGAGGGACTCCCAGTCGCCCAGAATCAGGCTCTCCAGCTCCTCCTCCATCCTCTCCGTGTACTCCATTCCGGTGGACTGGAAAACCTTGAGCCCGTTGTCGGGCGGAGGGTTGTGGCTCGCTGTAATTATGACGCCCGCCTTGGAGGAGGT
>JALURJ010000014.1 GCA_027016915.1 Desulfurococcales archaeon
GCCGTATGCCACTAGTATCGGGGCTAGGGGGAACGTGAATATCTCTATGAAGCCCGCTATCCCCAGGATTATCGCTAGGAATGTGTTCTCGGGGGGCCCGTGCTCGTCGAAGTACTGGAATATGAAAGGGAATCCTAGTAGCCCCCTTAATGCGTGGTACAGGCCTAGTATTAGGCTCGCTATAGCGAGCTTGCCTGGGGGCTTATTCTCGTGCATGACCTCAGCGGCTAGGGGGTGGCCCCTCGCGGCCGCCTCGAGGCTCAGCTTGGATAGCGTCTTGGAGGCCCTCCACCACAGGAGTACCGTATAAAGCGCTAGGCTGCCAGCCGCTACGCCCCACGTGAACCTATCCATGGAGGGCGCCGGGGCCCCCAGGATCCTCGGCACCAGTTGTACCAGCGCTATCCCAGCCGAGCCACCGACTAGGGCCGCTGCAGCCGTCACTGCTAGCAGTGATAGCCTGAGTCTCCTGTGAGTCACGCCCCTGAGCCTGGTTAGGCCTATGACTGACGCTGTGGCCGCCACGGCGTTATAGGCTAGGGGGTCAGCCGCTAGGAGGGCCGCTACAACCAGCACTAGTAGTACTATGAATGAGCCAGCGGTTATCGAGTCGTAGAGCCTGTAGATTACCCCGATCTGCCTCGCCGAAGCCGTGGTTTCAGCGCATGTTAGTGATCCCCGCATCCCCACGGCCTTCCACACGGTATCCATCGACCTTGATTTTAGCTCCTCGAATACCCTGAATGTAGCCTTGGGACTCGCCGGGTTAAGGTAGGCCTCAGAGGCGTAATCGATCACTATGAGCGTCACGGGAGCCGCTAATATCGTACTGTTGGGAGCGTCAAGCCCCCTTAGGTGTTCTATTATCGCTGGGTCGGGATCCCCAGGGAGCAGTGCTATAGCGTTGGGGGCCTCGCTTGCTACGGGTTCCACTATGGCACCTGGTGGTCTAACCACAGCGCTGGGGGATGAAACTATCTCGCGCTGCTGGGGGAGGGATCCGTGTTCCTGCTTATACTCCTCCAAGAACTTCTCCGTCAGCCACGTGATCGAGCCAGACCAGTACCTCGAGCCCTCCGGAGACACTATCGAAGATATGAACTCAGACATAGGCCCGTCCAGGCCAGCCTCCTCCAGTGCCGCGGGATCGACTACCTCCACGCTATAACCCCGGCTTCTCAGGGTCTCGTTTAGGACCACAACCTCCGGTACCGGTTTAGGTATCCCTATAACTACAGCCTTGCCCTCCGGGATCTCGTCTCCAGTATAGAGTACTGCGTAAGCCGTAGTGTATACTCCGTACTCGCTCCTAGTGACATTTAGCACCAGGTACCCCGTCATCAGGTATACTCCGGAGAGCTTGCCGTCGAGTTCCCTATAGAGTGCGTCAGCCGCCCTCTCGCTGGTGGATACCACGGACTCTAGCCCCCCCGCTAGGCTACTGGTCTCATCTGGTAGGATCCCTGGGTCCCCCGTGACTACGCAGGCGTACTCTATCGTGTCGGATAGGAACTCCTGTGAGACGCTCCTAAGCGCCACTGCCGATACTACCATGGCTCCCAGGAATGCCGCTACAACGAGGAACCCCAGGACCCCCGAGGCTATGCTGAAGCCCGATCTCACCAGGGGTTTGGTCTGGAGCATCCGGGCTAGGAGTATGAAGAATGCTAGCGATGCTATGAGAACCGGTATGTACACGGGTATAGGCAGTTCCAGGGCCAACCGTTACCGCCTCGCAGTCACTTGAGCGTCTCTGATCCGGCGTCTGCGCCTTAGTCGAGACCCCTTATGAGGGCCTGGACTATATTAATTTATTATCTACGGGCCTGCTAAGCCGACGCGGCTGATGCCGCCTGCCTTAGTGCCCTCTCCGTCTCTATCCTCCTCAGCCTCTCCCTGTTGACTTCTGCCTCGTGTTCTAGGTCCCCGATGGGCCCCTTGATCCTCCTGGATAGCTTTGATATTGCGTCCTCTGGCCCGTATACTATGAGTAGGTCCCCGGCCTCTATCCTGGTGTCCCTCCTGGGGGCTCCGATGAATATCTCCCTCCCATTGATCCCCCTGTATATGGCTAGGACTAGGATCCCCTCATCGTACAGCCTGAGCTCCCCGAGGGTCCTGCCCTCAAGCCAGCTGTTGGGGTGTACCCTGAACTGGCCTATGCCGTAGCCCTTCCCTATGCCGAGGATCCTCTCGTAGTCTATCACTCTCAGGTTCGTGAACCTCTCGAGGGCCCAGGTTATCACCCTGCTGAGCCACCTGTCCACCCACCTGGAGCGTGCGAAGGTGTAGAGCGCCAGGAGGCCCAGGGCCATGATCACAAGCCTCTCCGCCGCAGCAGCTGCGGGCTGCCCCACGAATGTCAGGACCAGCGTGGCCATGGCGCTGGTTAGCCCCGCGCTCCCAAGTAGCATTAGGATCCTTATGATCCTCCTCCTCACCGGGTGGCCTACTACATGCTCGGCCTCCGAGGTGGTGAATCCCACCCCGGAGAACGCCGACTGAGCCTGGAACGAGGCCACATCCCTTGATAGCCCCGTTAGCATCAGCGCTATCGTCCCTACCCTGACCACGATTATCGAGAACAGCACCACCAGCAGGAATGATATCAGCGGGTACACCAAGCGCCAGCACCACTACACCCTATTATATATAGCCCTGATACAATCCATAACTACAACCGGGTCTAATAAACTGGAAGCCGCCAAGCCCCCAGGTGTGCCACCGTGTTGCATAAGCAGGCCGCCATAGCGCTCCTGGCTCTCATACTACTATACGCCATGCCCATAGCCGCGATGGCCCCCGCCGGCTTGTCCAGCGTGTATATAGTAGAGTACGAGAACGGCACAGCCCAGCCCGTGCTCGGGTTCAGCGTTGAGGAAGGCACGAGCGTAGAGGGCTACATCCTAGTGGATTGGGGGTACATCGAGGGGCACCTGAGAGCCGAGTCGAGGCAGCCCTCCAATAGCGCGAGGGAGGCCCTCCTAGCACTAAGCTCCGCTGGAGGGGAGCTCGTTGGGGAGGGATTGCTCACCATATCCAGCCCCAATGGCACGTTAGCGATTAGCCTGGACCGCATAGGGCTGAAGCTGAACTCTACAGCCATTAACCTGACACTGGAGGCTAGGGTCACGGCTACAGGGTCGTATGTGATGCTCTCTATAATGCTGCTGAACTTCAACGCCACCCTCAAAATGCTGGAGTCCATCGGGGTAGAGGTGCACAGCTACAACGCCACACCCCTAGGCAACGGGACCATAGAGGTCGAGCTATCCGCCACCGTACTCGCTGATACAATGAGCCTCGCTATGAGAGGCTTAGGCGGGGTCACAGTGAACCTCTCACTAGCCTCGGCCCTCCTAAGTGCAATGAATCTCGAGCGCCTGGAGGCCCATGCAGCTCAGGAGCCCCTGGAGGCCTGGGCCGAAGTAGAATTCAAGCTCGTGGGTAACACCACCGAGGCCCTAGTAGCCGTGGCGAGCCAGTACTCGGAGAGCGCTGGGGAGGCCGCCCGGGAGCTCGTCAGGGATTACGAGCCCATGCTACCCTATAAGTCAACCATAGAGCCCCGGGACGGGGAGCTTCTCCTGTATCTGCCACCACTCACCTATAAAGCTGACCCCCAGTACACCGCCGAGGGCTTAAGGGAGCTGATTGAGAGGATCCTACCCGGCATAACCATTAACGTGGGCAGCGAGTGGGTGACAGCCACCTCACCCAGGCCATCATCCACGCCAGTCAAGACCACCACGCCGCTACAAGCGACCACACAGACTACACCAGGTAAGACTAGCC
Organism: Desulfurococcales archaeon; assembly: GCA_027016915.1. Classification (GTDB taxonomy): domain Archaea; phylum Thermoproteota; class Thermoprotei_A; order Sulfolobales; family WAQK01; genus WAQK01. The sequence continues at coordinate 3,796 of JALURJ010000014.1, forward strand.
CCACGGAGACCAGCACAACGACTACCGGGGCCACCACGCCTGCTACGGAGACCGGGGAGGGGAGCCGTAGCCTAACTCTAGTAGCCGCCGCAGCGGCTACCGCTGCCATCGCTGCCGTAGTGCTCCTACTGGCTAGGAGGAGGTAAGGACTCCCACACTAAGCATTATTATACCCTAGCACGACCCTGCCTACACGCCAAAGAGGCTCGCCTGAGCAGGGTTGCCTGCGGTTTCTGGGTTGTAGGTCTTTCGTGGCCTCCTCGAGTTCTATTCTCGCCTCTAAGGGGCTGTGGGGGTGCTAGTGCTGTTTACACCCGCCAAGGCTTATAAGCTTCCACCGCTTACTAGGCGTGTTGATGACCCCGGGTTCCCGATACCCGCTCCCCGGGTCTACGCGCTCCCAGAGCTAAGGTACCTGGGTGTAATGGAGAGCAGGCTATGGGAGACGAGCCAGGTCATGGCTACTACCTGGGTCTACTACAAGAGAGTAGAGGCCCTAGACTACACCGAAGGCAGGAGACCGTCTAAAGTCATAGTGGCCCGCGGCCCGAGACTCCAAGCACCAAGCTGGAGAGGACTACTCAAGACTCATCCTCTCTCATGGACTAAATGAATCTAAGGAGACTAGATGCACTCAAATCATATTAAAGTCCTTAATGGAAGCAGCTCCATCCCTATTTCTATCCTAGTCTGAGAGCGCCTTTATTCACTCCTCATATTTATATAATTTATTTATTATTTGTTATTTAATAATTATAATCCTGATTTTCCGCGAGCTTAATAGCTTACAAGAACCTCGTACTCATGATCAATTAATATAATTTTTACTACATAATAAAGGCTTAAAAGCTTTTTATGTTAATTATTTTTAATATCATTAAATATCATTAATCTATATTAACCTTATTTTATAATTATTGAATTAAGGGACCCCTTTATGAGGGTACCCCTTGAAAGAAAAGCCTTAATTGCTGGTACCTTAATATTATTAATGTTAATACCAATTAACATAATATATTATTACGGAAGTTTTAATCCCATAATTCATTCGGGTATTAAAAAGCACTTAGTTTATATCGATAAAAATATACTTGTGACCTGGAAGCCTGGAGGATCACCTAAACTAAAAATTACCGTTACAGATAAGAATGGAAAACCAATAGAGTTTAGCGCATTAATAACTATACCAACGTTAAAAGGATTTGAGGAAATAGATAGAATAAAGGGAAAGGGATCTATTACGGCTGATCTATCAAATCATATATCAAAATTAAGCAGGCTACTAAATAGTCTAGGATGGAAGCCTCACGAGGCTCAATTTTCAATACTTACAATAATAACTACCGCTAAAATCAGTAATGAGACCATAGATTTGGAAACAATGTTCACTACTATACCATTACCTCCAGCATTTACCAATGGCACCGTTGAAGCTCATTTGATTTTCAATCCCATTTTTAAATATAAAATTAATATAACTAATGAAACACAGGGCACTCAACAATTTAAGGCTGAGACTCAGTGGACCCCGTCGCAACCGCCAAGTACTTTTGGTGACTATTGTGACTACGTTGATCCAGTCTCAGGTGCCTATAGTTGTTATTCTTGGAAACTAAATGAAACACTATATGTCGGCGACAATGTCATACCAAGTCAAATAACAATTGTAAGTGATGTAGACGCTAATAATATTGGCATGATACAACACCTCTCCATCATACAACTTGATAGAACTATAAGTAGAAAATTATCATTTGATATGAGTATAGGTATACCTAGCTCGGGAGGAAGCTTGGCCGAAATACAAGTCCCTGGACCCGGGTTTACACTAACATTAGGGGATAACGAGGAATCTAGATTATTATATAAATTAATATGTAGTTTTTATAATAAGGTAGCAACAGATCACTCAGAGTGCACGTATGTCAAGGATACGTATGACTTTATATTGCAGCCATTCACAGGTAACATGGTCGTTGCTAGTGGGTTTAGAGGTAAAATTTATGTGGTTAAATATGTTTTCGTGCATGAAGAGTTTCCTGGAATAGAGACTGTATTGAATGAATCTATAGCTATATGGTTCGCTCCTTATGCTAAATCTGTTGATGGAGTAAATTATATAGATTATTATGTAGAATTAGACCCAATAGATGATATGGGAGAGCTTGAGGAGATAATTCGGTTGTTAACATCGAATTATAAAGAAAAAGTTCTACCTACAGAATTTGAAATTACTCACATTGTAAGTGGGGATACAGCAATTCAGGTATCTGCTGGCTCTACCAGAGAGTTTGGTATAGGAATACCCGCTGGTCTGATAGCATTGGTTGCTGGTGGACTATGGGAGTTAGCACCCATTCTTCTACTTCTAAACGTGGGTATTAACCTTCACACGGATTACATTGAGGCTTATTCCCTCGTGGTTCAGCAGATGTATCAAGGTTTATATTACAAAAGTGTAAATTATACTTCTAGTTATTATGAAGTTCCCAAGCCTTATTTGATAACTAATACTGACTCATATATTAAAGTACCTCTTCTGGTAATCAGACCTGGAGCAGGAGCTCTAGAGGTTACTTATGCTGGAGGAGCTGGATCTGGCAATTGGTCTCTAAGTGCTAGCAACGAAGGTGGTAATGTTAAGCTTTATGCTGAGTCTCTAGGTGAGGGCTCTGGCCCAATACCCTATCAAATGATACTTGATACGTTATCTACTGGAACATCTGAGAGTAGCGCAGTCGTAGAATATGTTATTAAGCCCAATTGGCCTACTAGTAAATATTATTATCTTTATAAAATAAATTATACTATAAATGCTTTCTATGACGAGTACGCTAAGTTCGTTGTTGAAGCTAGGATAATTGACCCTGAAGGATTTATAGTAGACGAGGCATATTCCGAGCATCCACTCTATAGTGGTGCAGGTGAAGTACTCATTAATGGCACGTTATATTTGCGCTTAGACAACGATTATAGAGGCAAGGAATTATTACTTATAATAGAGTTTAAAGCGGTAGCCTGGTACAATGAAGACTTATA
>JALURJ010000015.1 GCA_027016915.1 Desulfurococcales archaeon
CACTACTGTAGAGCCACTCCATTCAAGCACCACTAGTCTCTCCAGCTTTGCCCTCGACTCTAGCAAAGCCTTCGACGGCGAGTCTAGCTCGCCTCCCACAGACTCTATGGCTTCCAGTATGGCTTGGGGTGAGAACCTGTTTCTACGCGCCTTGACCCAGTTAACTTCGAAGACGCTTCCCCTCTCTGGGTCTCTGCCCAGGTAGTCCGCGAACTCCAATATGCTTCGGAAGTCCTCGTCGTCGAGCCAGCCCTTGACGTAGAACCGGACCCTAGCCGACACCCCAGACCTCCTCCACCACTCTATAGCCGCAGATCTTGTCGGCCCGCTTAAGCCCCTTCTCCACCAGTCTCTTCAGGAACTTGCGGGCCTCCCTTGCAGTATACGCCTCCACCAGGATTTTCATGGTGCTCCTCTCCTTTTTAATGACGCTTATCTGGTCCAGCTCCAAATCCAGAAGTTGGCGTGGAGGCTTACCGCTGCTCACCACCAGTACGCCTGCGAAGCTATAGTTGTCCTCGTAGAGGTTTTCAGCCTTTAAGACTATGCTTATCTCCACCTCCTTTGCGCAGGAGTCGAGCAGTATGTACCGATATCCAAGGTAGCGGGCCTCCTCCACGGCTAGCATAAGGGTTCTGGGCTGGAGGCCCAGCTCTCTGGCCAGCTGCTCTGCTATACTCTCAACGTCCGTCAAGGCTCCTAGCACTATTCGCCATTAGTATTATGCAAATCATATTAAGATTCCCATAAATAAACTGGGGGAGGTGGGAGTCATGGAGCAGCTTTTGGTTGGATTCGTAACCACGCCGCCCGGCGATGCCGACAGAATAGCTAAGACGTTGGTGGAGGAGAGACTGGCTGCGTGCGGAAATGTCCTATGTACAGTTAGGTCGTATTATTGGTGGGAGGGGAGGGTGCAGGAGGATGAGGAATGCCTGCTCATAGTGAAGACTACTAGAAGCGTTGCCGACCGGTTGATTGAGAGGGTTAAGGAAATACACCCCTACACTATCCCTGAAGTTGTGCTGATGCCTGCGGATAAGGTGTTAAAGGAGTATTTGGACTGGGCCCTCAGGGAGACCACCGTCGGAAGCGCTGGCTAGGTGGTTCGCAGCGTGGGTTTCGTCATCATCGCCCCCGAGTAGGCTCCAGCACTTAAAACCCCGCTCATCCCTTTTCTAGGTTGGCGAAACGGGCTCTTAAGCCTGCCGTGAGGCGTAGAGGCAGTAACTCCGGCATTGCCATCTCGGCCGTGCTGTTATCTCAAAATTTAAATCGCAGAGTAAACCAAGGTACAACTGGTGTCCTTGGTGCAGATCAGGCTTACCGATAAGTACGAGATAACGAAGTTCCGCCTCTCGGTGGTTGAGACCCTTCGACTCCTAAAGGCGAAATACTCGTACAAGGAGCTTTCAAGGATAACCGGGCTTCCCGAAACTGTGCTGTGCCGTTACGTGCGCGGCAACATTATACCAAGCCTCGAGCAGGCCGAGAGGATCTGGAGAAGCCTTGAAAGGTATATGGAGATAAAGTCCCTGCTGAGCGAGAGGGTCGTGGTCCGCAGCGAGGAGGGGTTCATAGATATGAGGAACGTGCTCAGCGATCCCCGGATACTTAGATTGGTATCATACTCCGTGTTTGCGAGATTCGCTGGGCGAAGGGTTACTAAGGTGCTGACTCCGGCTACAGCAGGGATCCCGCTGGCTACAAGCATAGCTATGGTGCTCGAGGTGCCGATGGTTGTTGCAAGGAAGTCCAAGGAGAACCCCTATGAGGACTACTATGAAGAGACGGTGGTAGACTCCCCCGCCTCAGCCACGACATACTATGTTCCTAGGAGTGCTCTTAAGCGCCGTGACTCGGTTCTTATAGTTGACGACTTCGCCCAGACAGGGAGAACGATAAAGGCTCTAGCCAGGATCGTTGAGAAGGCCCGCGCCCTGCTAAGCGGAGTAGTGGTGCTTCTAGCGACCAATGATTCGTGGGCCCGGGAACTCGACACGCAGACCGAGGTGTTTCTCAAAATACCCATGAAGATGCTGTCGGGCAGGTAGCCCT
>JALURJ010000016.1 GCA_027016915.1 Desulfurococcales archaeon
AGAAGGCTAGCCGAGAAACTCGGTATCGCTCGTAGCTGGCGATGAGGGCCACCACCAGGGCTGCGGTATATAGGTAGGGTGCCAGCTGCTCCCTATGTTCCACGGTAACCGTGGCTTCGACAGAGAGCGAGACGTTCTCAACAATGCTGTTGGCCTCGCTGGCTATCTCCTCAAACACCTCTACGAGTTTGTCGGCGGTCTCCGCCGTGTACTGCTTGCCGCCCGTGGCCTCGGCTATGTATTTTGTTTCACGCACGCCCAGCTGGTCTGAGCCTATGAATATCGTGTAGGCCACTATCCCCTTATCGGCCATCTTGGAGACCACGAATTTGTACTGGGTGAGGTCTGCTGGTAGGCCGTCTGTAGCCATGACCACTATGGCTGGCAACCCGTACTCCCTGTAGACCTCGAGCCAGTTATATGCTGTCTGGAGGGGGTATGTATACATGGTTCCTCCTCGGGCTTTAAGCTGGGCAACGGCTGCCCTGATCCTGTCGCGGTGATCGGTGGGTGGTATGCTGAGGACTATTTGGTGGTCGAACGCTATTAGCCCCGTGTCAACTGTAGCATTGAGCCCTTCCAGAAACCTTAGGATGGCGTTTTTAGCCTCTTCCAGCTTTGCGCCACTCATACTGCCGGACACGTCTATGACCACGACAAGGCCGGGCGAGGCCGGGATTTCCAGTGAGCCGTAGATGGTGGAGGATACGGGCACTTCACGGTATGATACCAGTACGGGGCTCATCGCCGCGACTACGGTCAGCATGATTGATACAGTTTCCAGGGTCAGAAGCCTGAGCCTCCTCCTATATCTTGGAGCCGCCACGTGCTTAACGAGGGGGTTCCAATACCTTCTACCCTCCACGTAGCTCCTGGTCGGAGAGTATCTATGGTTAAGTATGAGTATTAGGAGGGCAGGGATCGCCAGGGCCGCTAGCTGCGGATTGCCGAGGTAGAGCATCATCACGGGCCACCACTGAGGGAGTATAGCAGTACGAGTAATGCCGCTACGCCCACCCATGTAGATAGCCCATAGTCCCGTTCAGGTACCTCTATCCTGGCCATGCCAGCTGCCCTAAGGGCTTCATAGCGGGCCTCCCGTCGGACCTCGTCGACAAGATCCTCCAGAGCTTTGAGGGAGAACTCGTCCACGTTGTAGAGCTTGTAGCCGCCGATCCTGGCGGCCTCCTCGATCACTGTTGCCCTAGGGTCTGAGCCAACCTTTACGAATATCACGGGCGTCGCGTTGCCCTGGGTTCTTGCAACATCTCTGGGATCCGACCCGTAGGGGTTCCAGCCGCCATCGCTCACCACTACTATTATGGAGGGCATGCCTGATACGGAGGCCCTTATACTGGCTGCGGCGATGGCGTCCCCTATGGCCGAGTATCTCTGCGCAGGCTTCGCCGTTTCGAGGCTTTCAAGGCAAGCCGCAACACCCGTGCATAGGGTGCTAAGATTGGCTGAGAACACGAGTATCGTGACATTGTCGTTTCTAAGCGACTCTAGGTAGCTTTTAACGAACTCCTTGGCTGCTTCGAACCTCGTTGCGGCTCCGAGGACCCTGTCGCTGTAGCCCATGCTCCTGGACACATCGAGCAGAATTATGTGTTGTACAGGCATGCTTGTTGCTTTATCCACATTGTCCACGTTTACCTCGATGCTCCTATAGACAACCAGGTATGGGGATGCAGCCGCTGAGGCTAGCAGGATCACGGCCAAGATACGGGCAGCCGGGAGGAGCACTAGTTTTTTCCGTCCAGCCCCGCCAAGCCTGGCTTCGAGGAGAGAAGAGTTCCGCAAAGCTTTCCTCCAGATCAGGGCTAGGAAGATTGCTGCCAAAAGCCCTGCAACCAGGTATTGGGGTGAGGCGAGGCCTAGCTCAATCGTCGCTAGGCGGAGCGCCATAGCCTGCACCGCTGCCACCCTGCCCCGGGGAGGTTTCCTGTGACCGTCCCGGAGACTGTCCAGGGTTCTGCATTACTCCCGGTATTAGTGCTTGCTGGATCATGCTGAGGAACTGTGCCTCCTCGTAGGCGTATTTGCCAGCATTGCTGGGGTTCAGCATCCCTAACATCTGCCCGAGGCCCTGCATCTGGGGCTCCGTGAGGTTTCCTCCCTGACACGCGGTTCTAAGGGCGTCTAGGTTGGCTTCGGTCAGTGAGAACAGCCTGTCGAGCTCTTCGAGCATGATTAGGGTTTTTGTAAGGGTTTTTTCCAGCTTCATATAGACCTCTGTGTGGTTGCCTGAAAGGAGGTTACGGGGGTCGCCCTCACTAAGTGCTTCGAGGGCTTTCTCGATTCCAGCCTTAGCCGCGGCTAGCTGCGGTTTTGAACCTCTGTATTTTTCTAGGGCTTCATCAATCTTGCATTCTTGGAGGAGAAGGAGGGCTTTCCCAGCGCCCTCAAGGCCTTGGGCGAGGGGGCCGGTCGCAGTGTAGGTGTGATTAGCGGCTCTAGCCATGGCTGCATAGGTTAGCGCGGCTTTCTTCAGGGTTTGCCCTAGCCTCGATTCCGGCAGGGTCTGGGCGTATTGTTTGAGGGCTGCTTCTATCTCTGCGGCTTCGCTGGCAAGCCTTTCAAGGCCGGTCAAGGCATCTTGGTCCTCGGGTACGGCTAGGAGCCGTGTGGCCGACTCATTGGCATGGTACACAGCCTCAACCATGAGCTTCTCAGGGTCGATTTTCTCGCCTCTCAACGGGAATACATCTAGGTATGGTAGAATGAAGGGTAGCAGTATCAGTGCTATTAACAGGGATAGCAGTGCAGTGTTCTTCCTCGGGCGCCGCATTGTACAACCTATAAGCTCTGTACCTTTGGAGAATAAATTAGTTTTAGTGTGCGGTATTTAACGGTTTCACGGGGCGTTGCTGGTTCCTGTGGAGGATACTTAGAGTAGCTGGAAACTGTAGCCCTGCTTTTCCAGCTCCCTTAGTATGGCTTTAACGGTTTCCAGGGACGGTGCTTCGAAGATTATCTTTAGCGTGGTGTGCCATGCTGGTGCGTCCATATCGGCTCGGTCATGGATAACCTCGACTATGTTGCCTCTGTGGCTTGCAATGATGCCTGCTATTCTTGCCAGCGTGCCTGGGAGGTCCGGCACGTGTCCCTGGATGGCGGCTATTCTGCCGGCTCCTGCCAGCCCCCGGATCAGGAGCCTGTAGATGGCTGTGAGGTCTATGTTGCCGCCTGAAACTAGGGCTACAACCTTTCTGTCCTTAACGTCTACTTTTCCACTAAGCACGGCCGCTAGGGCTGCGGCGCCAGCTCCCTCTGCCAGTACCTTGCCTCTCTCCAGGAGAAGATATATCGCGTGGGCCAGCTCGTCTTCCGACACTGTTACCACTTCATCGACCAGTCCTGAAACGATCTGGAAGGTGAGCTTTCCAGGCTTCTTTGTGGCTAGGCCGTCGGCTATTGTGGGTTTCACCTCCACGGTGACCGGCTTGCCTGCCTTAAGCGACTCGGCGAACTTGGGGGCGTTCTCGGGCTCCACACCCACAATCTTTGTGGATGGGCTAAGCTCTTTGAATACGGCTGCAATGCCGGATATTAGGCCTCCTCCTCCAACCGGCACGACTATAATGTCGATGTCTCGTAGGTCCTCTAGGATCTCGAGTGCCAGTGTTCCCTGCCCAGCTATGACATCGGGGTCGTCGAAGGGGTGGATAAAGGCGTAGCCCTTCTCCCCAGCTATCTCGAGCGCTTTCTGCTCTGCCTCGTCGTATATCCTTCCATGCAGCACGACCTGGGCGCCGTAGCCCCGGGTAGCCTCAACCTTGGAGATACTTGCTGTCTCAGGCATCACTATTATCGAAGGCAAACCGAGGGATGAGGCTGCGTAGGCCACGCCCTGGGCGTGGTTCCCGGCGGAGGCTGCCACCACACCCCGGGCTTTGCTGCGCACCTTATACACTTTGTAGAGGGCACCCCTGATCTTGAAACTGCCGGTTTTCTGAAGGTTCTCGTATTTCAGGTAGATGTGGCCGCCGCTCATCCTGCTGAAGGTAGAGCTATGATCCAGAGGAGTTTTCCGGGCATGCTTTGCAACTATCCTCCGGGCCTCCACCGCCTCTCTGTATATTTTCCCGGCTAGCCGCCGTGTATCCTCCTCAGGCCCCGTCAAGCTAACCACCTAGGTAGGCCACGGCCTCGACCTCCAGGTCGGCGTCCTTAGGGAGGTTGGAGACCTCCACCACAACCCTGGCGGGCGGCTTTTCCTTGAAGTACTCGGCGTATATTTGGTTGAACCGGGGGAATAGGCTGATGTCCCTTAGATAAACAGTGACCTTCACCACGTCGCCCAGGCTTCCGCCCGCAGCCTCCACTATTGCCTTAAGGTTGTCGAGGACCCTGCGGACCTTGTCCTCGAATCCTCCCTTAACCATCTCGCCTGTTTCCGGGTCCAGCGGTATTTGGCCTGCTACGAACAGCCACCCGCTGGCAAGGATGGCCTGGCTGTAGGGCCCTACGGGTGCCGGGGCCTTATTGGTCTGTATAACCTTCTTCTTATGCCTGGTCAAGCCTGCTCACCACTTTATAAGGATGCTTTATGGCGTATTTAAAAGCCCAGGGAGGGTTAGACCCATCTCTTGCTCCTATGGTACCATTTCAGGTTCTTGTAGCTTCTCTTGGACTTGCTTATGCCTAGGTAGAACTCCTTGATATCCTTGTCCTCCCTTAGGATTTCGGCAGGACCCTCCAACACCACTCTGCCGTTCTCCACCACGTAGCCGTAGTCGGCTATGTCTAGCGCTTTTCTGGCGTTCTGCTCTGCCAGGAGCATGGTTATGCCCTCGTTCTCGTGTATCCTCTGGATGGCGTCGTAGAGGGTTGAGACGAGCTTGGGGGCTAGGCCGAGGCTGGGTTCGTCGAGGAGCATTAGCTTGGGCTTGGCTAGTAGGGCGAGGCCTATGGCCAGCATCTGCTGTTCGCCGCCGCTGAGGTATCCGACCCTCACCTTCCTCCTTGCCTTGAGGCGGGGGAAGTAGTCGTAGATCACCTCGGGGTCTCCGCCGCCCCAAGCATAGAGCACTGCGTCGATGTTCTCCTCCACTGTGAGCTCGTGGAATATCCTTCTCCCCTCAGCCACGTAGACCACGCCGTACTTGCTTATCTTGTCGGGGTCCTGGTTTGTTATGTTTCTCCCGGCCAGCCTGATCTCTCCTCGGGTCACTTTTCCGCGCTCAAACTTTATCACGCCTGATATGGCTTTGAGCAACGTGCTTTTCCCGGCCCCATTGGGCCCTATGATCGTCGTTATGCTCTTGTCCTCTACTTCCAGGCTAAGGTTCTTGACCACCAGTATGAATGGGTGGTACATTATCTCGACATTCTTTACTTCAAGGATTGGTGGCATCCTTCCCACCCTCAAGGGTAAACGTGGATGTTATGGGTTAGGAGAGGTGTTGTGTAAAAAATGGGTGGAGGTATGGGCATGCTGCTGCCCTCAGCCGCTAGCCTCCCTGCACCGTTATCTGGGCACAGTCTATTCCTTCCGGCGCCTTCTGCGGGCCTCTAAGCTCGAACTCTCCGTTCTCGTTGAGTAGCACTAGGTAGGCCTGGTCACTGGCAATATGGCGGCCAGGGCAGAACCTGGCGGGTGCTATTAGGCCCTGGAAGTCGAATGCTTGGCCCTGGCAGGAGGCTTCCAGGACCTCCTTGAGGGCTTCTCCACCCTTCTGTTGGAGGGCCTGGGAGTCAACCCTCTCGATGGCCTGGACGAGTAGCCAGGCGCTTAGGAAGCCCTGCAAGAACCTTAGGTTTACGTCGGTCTCTGAGTAGCCGGCTGCCTTGGCTGCCTCAAGCACCAGGTTGATGCCGGGCACGTTCTGCTGCTTGGCTATGGCGGGGTAAACGAAGGGTGAGACGCCCATGGCCTTGCCGTAACCCTCAGAGCCTATCATGTCCTTGCTGCGCTCGTCAAAGCCCCACACGTTGGATATCATGACGGCGTTGAGCCCCTGCTTCGCCATGGCCTTCGCTGCGAGGGAGCAGCTGGTTATGGTGTTCCCGCACCACACGTAGTCGGGGTTCTTGTCGACTATTTGGAGCACGGCCCTCTCGGCATCTGCCTCCGTGGCTTTTAGTGGTAGATCGACGTCAGCCACTACCTCGAGGCCCAGTTGCTGGGCTGCCGCCTTAATGGCGTCGATGGGGCTTCTGGAATAGGCGACCTTGTGGTCGTAGAGGAGGGCCAGCTTGGCGCCGGGTTTAACGCTGGCCACCCAGCTTATGGCTATACAGGCCTGGGTGCTATAGTCGGGGGGTACGAAGAAGTTGTACGGCTTCACCGTTAGCTTTGCCGAATAGCTGGCCGAGATGTAAACGATCTTGTCGTTGATGATTGTGTCGGAGAGCTTCTCGGTGTCAGCCGTGCCCCATCCTAGGATGGCTATGACGCCATACTTGTCTCTGAACTCTCTGTAGAACTCTTCGGCCTTGGTGGGGTTATAGGCGTAGTCCCTCTTCACCCACTCCAACTTGACCTTGGCGCCATCCTTGGTCGTTATCCCCTTGCTGTTAAAGTATTCGAGGGCTGCCAATACGCCCTTAGCGTAGGAGATTCCTACGTCGCTTGTGGGGCCTGTCTCGTCCGCCAAAACCCCGATCTTGACTGTTATCTCCTTGGCTGCCGCCTCGCCAGCTCCGGGCTTCTGAAGGAAGAGGTATGTTGCGCCAGCAACAATCACTACTATGAGAACTATTAAGGCTATATATTTCGTGGCTTGAGCCATACCCAACCACCTAATAATTCAAGTTGTGGCCACTACATACTCTGGAATTATAAAATAATGACCTGATATATAAACAT
>JALURJ010000017.1 GCA_027016915.1 Desulfurococcales archaeon
GTAAGGGCTGTGGTCAACGGTCTTGAGGTGCTTGCCGGGAACGACAAGCTTCTGCACAGGTATGGCGTTGAGCACGACCCGGAAATTTGCAGGGTGGAGGGGACAGCGGTGCACGTTGCGGTCAACGGCAGATACGCTGGCTACATAGTGGTGTCCGACGAGCTTAAGGAGGATGCTGAGGAGGCCATTAAAGGTCTCAGGCGGCTCGATGTTAAAAGAGTGGTCATGGTGACGGGCGACAGTGAATCCATTGCGAGGAGGGTGGCGGAGCGTCTAGGGATAGACGAGTACTACGCTGAGCTGCTCCCTGAGGATAAGGTTAGAATCGTGGAGGAGTTGAGGAGAGACAGCCGTGACGGGGGAGTAGCCTTTGCCGGCGACGGCATAAACGATGCCCCGGTGATAGCTAGGGCCGATGTGGGCATAGCCATGGGGGCCCTGGGAAGCGACGCCGCAATCGAGACGGCGGATGTGGTGATAATGGATGATAGGCCTTCCAAGATCCCCCTAGGGATAAGGATAGCCAAGAAGACAAGGCGGGTCGTGTGGGAGAACATATTTCTAGCGATATCCGTTAAGCTGGCGGTCGTCGCTCTGGGGGTTGTGGGGATGGCAACGATGTGGGGAGCGGTATTCGCGGATGTGGGTGTGGCGCTCATGGCTGTATTCAACTCGATGAGGATTCTCAGGTGAATGCAGTGTCCGTGCGGCCTGGCAGGGCCTAAGCCTTAGGTTCGGCACGATACAGTAATAGGCTGGGCCTGGGAGTACTGGGTGGATATGGGCATGCTGCAGAGAACCCCTGCAAGGCTTCGCTGCACAGGCTGCCTGGAAACCATGGAATACGACCCGCTGGCCAGGTTCTGCCCCGACTGCGGCAAACCCCTGGTGGCGGAGTACCGGGGCCCCACGTTTGCGGGGAAGAGGAGGAGGGGTATCTGGAGGTACTCCGGGGTCCTCCCCCTGGCACGTGGTGTTACGCTGGGCGAGGGCGGCACAGCGCTGATTAGGGCGCTCAGGCTTGGCAGGGCGCTGGGGCTTAGGAGGCTGTACCTGAAGAACGAGGCCCTGAACCCTACGGGCACCTTTATAGACAGGGGTGTCGCTGTCGACATCTCCGTGGCGGCCAGCCTGGGCTACCGGAGGGTAGTGGCACCCTCGCTGGGGGACTACGGGGTCTCCCTGGCGGCCTACGCTGCTAGGGCCGGGCTCAGGGCCCTCATCTTCACCCCGAGAACTGTGGAGCCAAGCAAGCTCTACCAGGTTGTGCTGATGGGTGGGAGGGTCAAGCTCCGGGAAACCTATACGGACTGTGTGAGGGCCGCCGTCGAGTACAGCGAGAAGTACGGCTACTATCTCTCCATCCCCTCCTCCCACACCGTGCTGGACGGCTACAAGACCCTGGCCTACGAGATAGTCGAGGACCTGGGCGGGAGGCCGCCGGCCAGCGTGGTGGTACCCACGGGCGACGGAGCCCTAATCTCAGCCCTCCACCTGGGCTTCGCCGAGGCCCGGCGTGCTGGCCTGCTCAGGGGCGAGGAGCCGAGGCTCGTGGCTGTGCAGACAGAGGCGTCGGCCCCAATCGCCGTCAGGATCCTGGGCGGCAGGGTGAGCGGGCATCATGAAACACTGGCCAAGGACCTACTCGTGGCCCAGCCCCTCATGGGGGACTACGCCGTGAGGGCTGTGAGGGAGACCGGCGGGACCGCCGTGGTTGTCTCGGACAGGGATATTGTGAGGGCCATGCACATGCTTGCCAGGTACGAGGGGGTGGTGGCCGAGCCCTCATCGGCCACGGCTGTGGCTGGCCTTGCAAGGCTGGTGGAGGAGGGCTTCCTGGACCGGGATAGCAGCGTTGTCGTGGTGGTGACGGGCTCTGCCTTTAAGGACCCGGTGCTGCTCAAACGCGTGGCCGAGCGGGACAGGGAGGCTGAGAGGGAGCTCAAGGCGCTGGGGGAGGGTGAGAGGATCGGCGAGACCAAGCTCAGGATCCTGGAGATACTGGCGGTGGGCGGGGAGGCGCACCCCTACGGGATATGGAGGATCATGAGGAG
>JALURJ010000018.1 GCA_027016915.1 Desulfurococcales archaeon
AGGCCAAGCTTAGATATAAGCTAGCACTAACAGACTGCTACGTACTAGCATTATCAAGGGTAGCTGGTGCGAGGCCGATCTTCAGGCAGAGGGAAAGGGAAATGGAGAGACACCTGGACGATATCGGGAGAAAATACAGCCCCCTGTTCCTGGAGGATTACGCGGACACCCAACCCTTCGATTACTAGGATTTGATGCCTGCTCTGCACGAATAGAGAAGAGGCTATCCCCAGCACCCCTTGCATGGCCGCAACCCCTCTCAGGGTTTAAGCCGGGTGAGACGCCTGACACCGGGGTGTTTAACCGTCTAGACCAGCAGCCTGCCCCAGCTGGTGGCGTGGATCCCTCCCCCTCTACCCCTCTGGTAGACGAGGCCCAGCTTTTTGAGCAGGGTCAGGTTGTTCTGCACAGTCTTCAAGGCCACGCCCAGCTCCTCTGCTACCTCCTCCGGCCTTATCCCCGGAGTCCTAGCGGCCATCCTGAGGATCTCCCTCTTGACGCCGGAGACACCCTCCCTCAGGGCGCCCACAACCTTTAGGGGGATCCTGTCCTCGCCCCCCTCTCCGCCCTCGACCTGGACCCACGCCTCGCCGTCAACGCCGCTGACCAGTAGGCCGAGGAAGACTGCGAGTATGATACACCTAGGCCCGCCGGTGAGGTCGGCGATCACGGGGCCTCCGTGGCTCTCAACGATTCTCCGGGCCCTTGTGGAGGAGCTGGCCAGGTCGCTGCAGTCCAGCTCCACAAGGTCTCCAGGCTCCACCCCCAGCCTCGATGCAAACGTTCTGAGGGAGCGGTATGCGTCGAGCGTGGCTCCGGCGGCGGGTTTTAGGGTGAAGCATACGAAGGAGTCGCCCTTCCCTGCGCTGTGGCTCACCATCCTCCTCACAGCAAAGTTTTCGTGGAACCCCAGGGTGAATACGAAGAGCCTGCCCAACGCCCCTCGACACTAGTTGGGAGAAACAATGGTATAAGTCTTAGCGCAGCCGGTGGGTGCGCCATAGGGGGGAAGCTTTATTGTCTACCCCAGATGTGTAACACGTAGGGTAGACTACTTTGCATGTTACAGGTTTTATCGATAGGGAGGAGGAGCTGGAGGCAATTAGTCGTGCCTGGCGGGAGAGGCCTGGGCTCCTGGTGATCTATGGTAGGCGGCGAGTCGGCAAGACCAGGCTGGTCCTAGAGTGGTGCGGTAGGAGCGGGGCTACATGTTGCTACTACCACGCCGTCCCCGCTAAGCACGAGGTTAACCTCGCGGGGCTGGCCCAAGCTGTTGAAACCATGCTAGGTCTGGAGGGGTTTTCCAGGCCCAGGTATGGGTCGCTCGACGCCCTGTTGGAGACTCTGAGCCACAGGCAGGGAGACGCTGTGGTGGTTATAGACGAGTTCACCTACTGGTCCAGGGCTGAGCCCAGGGTGGTGGGTGAGCTTCAGAGGTTTGTGGACCACTTCCTGCCTAGGACGAGGCTCCTCATAGTTATCGTGGGCAGCCTCCTAGGAGTGGTGTTTAGGGAGGTTCTGGGAGGGGGTGCACCCATTTACGGTAGGGCCAGGTTCAGGATAAGGCTACGAGGGCTGGAGCCATGGCATGTCCCCAGCTTCCACCCGTGGCTCGGCCTGGAGGACTGTGTCAGGATGTACGCCCTGTTCGGCGGTATTCCCTACTACCACGTCGTGGTGGGTAGAGGTTGGGGGCCCCGCCAGGCCCTCCAGGAGCTCTTCCTCTCGCCCACCGCTAGGCTTAGGGACGAGGCCCTCTTCATGCTGAGGGAGGAGTTCAGGGAGCCCTCAACCTACTACAGCATCCTGAGAGCCGTGGCCTCCGGCGCCTCAACCCCCTCAGCCATATCCGACGCTACGGGCATTCATAGGCAACACGTCTCCAAGTACCTCCACGTGATGGAGGCCCTAGGCCTCCTCGCGAGGGAGGTGCCCCTATTCTCAAAGAGGGGGCGCTACGTTATCGGTGACAAGCTCCTGGCGACATGGTTCGAGGTGGTGGAGCCAGCTCTAAGCCTGGGCTGGAGGGGCAACGCC
>JALURJ010000019.1 GCA_027016915.1 Desulfurococcales archaeon
CATGTAGCATATACAGGAGCCTATCCCCCATGCAATTATACGTTGAGGACTCTGGACTCATATCACTATCACTAGAGATAGTTGCAAGACAGAACAGTTGGTTTTGGCGTGTAGTAGAGAAGATAGAGGGTGCCCCCGTGATAGTAGCGTTAGACGAGGATGGCAGGATAACCGCTGAGGCTCCTCTGAGGGAGCTCGTTTCACTAATAAGGCATGGTAGGGTTGAATGTAGGAATATACTCAAGGAGCTACTCAGAGCTCCTCTCAGGCTAGGCTTAGATAAGGGAAGGTATACACTAGCTTTCAGGGTAAAGAGAGACTCATACGTTAAGGGCGTGGGGCTCAAGACGACTGAGTAGGTGGGACGCCGTGGGTGCAGAGCCATTGGCTTACAGGGGTGTAACGCTGAAGTCTCACCATGTGAGAGTAGCAGCTCTAATATCACTACTGTTTGAACGCATGCTTAAAGCCCGCACTCCCGTAGCCCTGGAGCTGGACAGGTATACAGGCTTAGAGGCCACACTCTATCATGCGGCAGTACTCTCTGGCCTCCTACATGATATAGGCAAGGCTAGCCGAAATTACCGTAGGGAGGGTCCCTACCCGTACCACGAGCTATTATCGGGCATAATACTATACAGGGGGGCCAGGGCAGCCGCTAGGATGGGGTGGGATGGGCTATCCTGCATACTAAGCCTGGTAGCCTGGAGCGTATCCAGGCATCACGTTGCTATGTCGGGGAGGCACCCCAAAGATAGGGTAACTACCGGGGAAAGGCTGAGGATCCTGACTAAGGCGCTCACCATGACGGACCCTGGAGATCTACGGAGATCAATACCCAAGCTCCTAGAGGCGGAGGGCGTTAGGGAGATCCTGGACCTGCTTACATCACAGCTCTCCTCGATCCTCGACGCTGGGGGAGCCGCTAGGGATGGACTAAGGGGTATAAGCGATTACGATGACCGTATGAAGGGAAGCCCTCTAGTATGTGGTTTTAGCAAAAGTTACTGGATTACTGCCGTGGAGCTGATAACAGGCCCCTTGATAGTATCCGATATACTGACGGCTAGGTTCGAAGGTAGGGATACAGACGAGGGAGCAATGCCAGCCTATGCTAGGTCGTGGCTCTTGGAGCTCAAAGCCGAGAATGCTATTAAGAGGCTTGATACTAATGAAGCTGAGAGGCGTCTAGCCAGCATAGTAGGATCCATAGCAAGCCTAATGGGTTAGGGGCTAGTGCTACTAGGGTGCCTGGCGCCTTGGCCCGCCGTCTATTCGAGTCCCTCTTGGAGGGCGTTGAGGGATACATAGTTACTATCAGGATTGCAGTGAGGGCGTTGAGGGATACCATTCTGCCCCCATATACTGGCAGGGTTACCAAGCTCATCCTATACACGGATGAGTCCCTGGCTCCCCTGAGGGGGCTGTATGAGTTGAGGCGCTCGTTCAGGCCTATAAGGCTCACGGCCCTGGGGAAGGGTGGTAGGAGGCTCTATAAGACCAAGGATAGCGACGAGTCCCCCCTGACCCTCAGGGCGGGCGATGAGCTGTTAGCTGAGATAAGCTTCTACACCAGGGGCTCCGGGCTAGACCTGGCGGGAGCCGTTATCGGGTGCTCCGGGAGGTTGCCGGAGCCCCTCGATGGCCTGGGGTACGAGCTGGTAGAGGCCGTCATAGAGGATGTTAACAACCTTAGCCTGGGCCTCGAGGAGAGCGGGTCGTTGAGGATCTCCATTAGGACTCCACTAATAATTGATACCAAGATAATGACCCCGCCCCCGCTGAGGGCCTGGAGGGTTATTGCTAGGGCTCCCCAGAGTTATAGGCTCATGCCGACCCCGGGTTACTTGATGGCCTCGGCTGCGAGGGCGTGGATGGCTATAGTCCGTGGGGACAGCGTCTCGGGATCCTGGACCCCCTATGCTGTGGGGAGGCTCTCGGATGTGCTGATCGCTGAGGTGGATTATAGGGTTAGGCCTGTGACGCTGGTCTATGGGAGGGACGACGCTGGGAGGATGAGGCTGGTCAGGGGG
>JALURJ010000020.1:0-1881 GCA_027016915.1 Desulfurococcales archaeon
CCCCAAAGCACGTCGGGGGCCAGGCTCGGAGCGTCGAAGCTGATGAAAACGGCCTCAAGCCCCGAGGAGGAGAGAATGTGCTCTAGCTCGGCGAGGCCAGGCTCCCTGCGGGGCGGGAAGAAGTATTCGAGGCCGGGGCTCTCCAAGTACCTTCTGGCGGCCCAGGCTAGCTCGCCCATCCTCCTGGGCGACACGGCTGCAGCGGCGTTCCTCCCCGGATCCACAGGGTCCACCACCACGAGGGGCGAGTCGGGGAACCTGGCCAGAACCTCCCCGATATTGCCCCTATAGTGGTTCTCCACGTCTACCACTACTGGCCTCTTCCACCTCGAGGCGGCCTCCAGCACAGCCCTGAAACCACCATAGGCTATGACTAGGAGCTCGGCCAGGTAGCCGGAAAACCCCCTTACCCTGACCTCTGCACCGTATACGCCTACACCCTTCATGAAGGCCTTCAGCAACCTAACCTGGTCCCGCATCTCCCCACACAGTTTGGAGTTCACATACTCGGTGTGGAAGGGCGTCCTGTCAACAGCAGTCTTCGCCTCTCCGGCCGATGGCAGCCTCAAAGCAGGGACCACGTCAACCTCGTAGCCGTCCACCAGGAGGGTCAGGTAGGGGTGCTCCGCGTACCTCACAGTGTACCTCCAGCCATCGAAAACGCTGAGTAGGAGCCTGAGCGACTCCCCCTTGATCCACCGCTTCCCCAGCTCCGCCGGGAAGAGCACGAACACGTCGAGATCCACGTCGCCCGAAAGCCACGTATCCTTGGCAACCGAGCCCTGCAGCGACACCGAGAACCCGGAGACCCTGCCTCTAAGACCCTTCTCCAAAGCATTCTTAACCACATTATAGACGGAAAACACCCTGCGATACTCCTGCTCATCTGGCTTAATCCTCCTCAGAACCTCCTCCTCGACGCTTTCCACCACGGCCTAACCCTCTGCAAAATATGCATAGGCCAACATAATTAATACTGACCAAAAACTTCTAGATGGGTGGAAAGAAAGTTTGGGGTTTTTCACACAAAGACAAAAAACTATGACAAGTTTTTCCTCCTCTTGATAGTAGCCCCGGCGGCAAGGAAAATGCTAGCCGCCAGCAACACTCCCGCAGACACGCTTAAGGCGTTGTCGAGACTCCCGCTCGGCATAATCAGTTTGCCGCCCACTACTTGCGGAGGAGCCGCAGGCACCAGAGTTAGGTCGCTCCTATTATAGATATCCTCAGTAATGGTCACGTATACCAGGTTGGCGTCAGGATCAACTCTGTATAGCGACGGGTCAAGCTCCACGTACCGGTCAGCATACTTATCGTAGAAGAACATGGTGATCCGGGACTCGTTAAGACCACGCCTAGCCAGCTGCATATCATCGTATTTTATGGTGATGTTTATCGGCCAGACGACTGCCGAAGAATCGGACACTTCCAGGTAGTAGTATCCTGTGAAGCTACTGAAGATGGCGCCTAGCCCGCCTAATCCTATAGGCTCCTCGGCGAAATACCCGGCATAGACGTCTATGATGTTAGTAGTATTGATTGATACGTTCATGTTACCTAGGCTTAGATTCATGGCACCTGATACCCCATAATATGCCTCGAACAAATTGTTGGCGAACCCTCCCTCGCCCAGCTCATACATCACTATGGCCGACGGTACCCTATCTTCAGTCCATAACCATAGTTCTATGTCTGAGACGTTTATTACATCACCAGCCCTGAACCCATCAAGACCTATCAATGACAGATTCACACCAAACTCGACAGTACTAGTACCATACCAAGATACATTGTAGTCTCTGCTCCAGGCATCTAAAGACCACCCCCACCATCCCGAAGTCTCGTTGCGAATATATATATACCAAGGCGTCATATGTAAAT
>JALURJ010000020.1:1891-2032 GCA_027016915.1 Desulfurococcales archaeon
AAACATAGTTCTATGTCTGAGACGTTTATTACATCACCAGCCCTGAACCCATCAAGACCTATCAATGACAGATTCACACCAAACTCGACAGTACTAGTACCATACCAAGATACATTGTAGTCTCTGCTCCAGGCATCTAAA
>JALURJ010000021.1 GCA_027016915.1 Desulfurococcales archaeon
CTGGAGAACCCTGACGTCCATAAGAGAAGGGACGTTCGTCATAGTGGTTTCCCACCCAGTGCAAATATGCCCACCCTGCCCCCTGAAAGCTGCCTTCCTCTCCTCGAGGCTATTCAGGAAAAGAGGCTTGAAGGGAAAGGTCAGTGTTAAGCTGGCGGTGCCTTACCCTCACCCATACCCTGCCATAGCTATAAGCAATATAGTGGAACCAATGTTTGAGCGTGAGGGTGTAGAGGTAGTCAAGGTGTTTCTTCTGGAGGACATAGAGCTTGAGGAGAGAAAGCTGGTAGGCTACGGCGGCGCCGAGCTGGAATTCGACGTGGCTGTTCTTACGCCGCCTATTAAGGGGCCGGACATAAAATTCAGCACAGACAGCGTGCTGGGGGATGACGGCTTCATAAAGGTTGACAGGTACACTGGGCAGATGCCCGGCTACGACGACGCCTACGCTATAGGCGATGCCGCCGAAATACCCACAGCCAAAACCGGCACGACTGCACACCTCATGGCTGAGGTGGTGGCTGAAAGGATCCAGGGCTATGGATCCAGGTATGATGGTAGGACGAACTGTGCATTGATCACAGGCGATGACGCCCTCTTCGTTATAAGTAGCTATGAACACCCCCCGGTACCTGTAAGGCCTACCAGGTTCAAGAGGCTCCTCACCGACGTCTTCACCAAGGCTTACTGGAAAATTGTGAGAAACCCGGCAGCCTGGAGGCCCATTGTGAGAAGCTATCTCGAAGCCACGAAGCCCGAAAGGCTGGGTGAGAAAGGTTGGTGACCACAGATAAAGGCCCCTTGGATCAGTTGGTAGAGCTGCTGAACGACCCGGAAATAGTGGAGAGGCTCCTAGAGTACATTGTTACCCCTGATACCATGAGGCTTCTAGACAATCTGCCTAGACTGATAAGCCTTGTCTCAAAGCTTTCGGAAGAGGAGGTTGTGGAGGCCATAAGGAAGCTGGTTAACCTCGTCGTCGAGCTTGACAGGAGGGGGGTGCTAGACCAGCTGGCCAGCCTCGTCGAAAGGGTGGAGCCTGAGAAGATGGAAAGGGTTATTGAGGCTTTAGGGGCGCCGCCTGAGCCTGCTGGCGTACTAGACCTTGCAAAGGCTCTAAAGGATCCTGAGGTTAGGAGAGGTATGGGTCTGCTCCTAAGGGTGCTGGGCGCCTTGAGCGGGAAGACTGGTGGCAGGCGCCAGTAATGTATCATTGTTACATAACGTAGATACACTATAGTTTTAGCCTGAAGAGAAGCATCTCGACTCTAGCGAGAGTTGCAACCCCAAATGAGCATAACCGTAATGTCCCGGAATGAGAGGAAAAGCCTGCTAATTGTTGCGGCAGCGCTTCTCGCCCAGTACATCGCCATAAACTTTGTGGACTACCCTGGCATGGCCGCATACTATGTGCCGCCAGCAATGTGGATTGCGATATTCATGTATACGTACCCAAAGCTTAGAACCGGGCCTCTCCACGGTCCCCGTCTACTGCTACTGGTTCTGGCCCTCTCGGCGGCCAGAGTGTCGATCGAGGCCCTTATGGGGGTCTACACGGGTTTTGCCAGCAACATAACCTCTATGTCGTGGGCATCCATGCTTCTAACAATGTACTTTGTGGGTGTAAGGGTAGTGGCGTACGAGTCTGCTAGGGCCCTTTTCGCTTCGAGGCTTGGAAGGCTGAGTGCTGCGTGGATAATAGTGATATCCGCGCTGTTCACAGCACTTCTACTGCAACCAGCAGAGATTACATCTCTCCAGAGCACCATTGCTTACATAAAATTCATGGATACGCGGCTAGCACCACTTTTCGCCCTCAACCTATTTCTAACATTCCTCGCTCTATGGGGAGGCTTTGCCTACAGCGCCCTCTACCAGCTACTATACCTTGCATACACGACCATTATGCCCATACTGCCAGACCTCCACTGGGTCCTCCGGACCTATGTGGGCGTGCTTGTCCCCCTTCTCGGGGTCACTATAATATACATGCTTAGAACGGTGCGCCTCTACGCACGCGAGG
>JALURJ010000022.1 GCA_027016915.1 Desulfurococcales archaeon
TATCGTGGCTAGAAGCAGGACCATGCCGACTATGACCAGCTTTTTCCAATAAATGTAGGGTGGACGTTTAGTTGTTGGTTCAAATATTTCTCAGCACCCGCATTCTATTGCGGCGGGGAAAGGTTTTAATGTTTCCAGCCAGGCTAAGGTTATAGGGGAAGGCTCCGTGCTATTAACTATTTTTACACTAAATTAAAAATGTAAGGTTCTATCTATCTAAAGGACAAGTAAAATAAACCAAGCAATATTTAAAAAGGGGTCTACTAATTTCATTGTAGTAGGTGGTGATTGTGGTGAAGTCTAAAGCCTTAGCAATATACCTTATAGCAATCTTCGTGGTTTCAATACTTCTACCGGCCGCAACAATAAAGGCGACAGCCCAGGCTGCCGAGGGACAGCCTGTACAAGAGATAGTTTGGAAGGTTAGGCTTAACCGTGAGGCAGGCATCATAGAGGTCGCCAAGGGAAGCGCCGACGTCTTTGCATGGTCCTCGGCCCTGCCAGCCTATGAGGGCCTGGACCCCGACCTTCTGGCCAATCTCAAGCTGGTAAGGTCGGTGACGACCTATGTGGACATAGGTATAAACCCGGCCAGCAACGTGATTGACCCCAACGCCCCCGGCGTGGTGGAACTCTACGACAAGAACCTGACCGGCCAGCAGCTACCCGGCCTGATCTACTGGGACCCCGGGGAGAGCAACTGGGTGAACATAACCGACATCACCGACTACTCCAAACTACACTTCAACCCCTTCGGCATCCAGGACATAAGGTTCGCCCTCAACTTCCTAGTCGACAGGGACCTAATAGTTAGAAACATCTACGGCGGTTCCGCCGCCCCAGCACTCGGCGCCATAAGGCCCTCCCACCCGGCCTACGAGAGGCTCAAGCACGTATATGATGAGCTAGGCCTCACAGCCACCGGGGACAAGGATAAGGCTGTGCAGATGTTCAATGCTGCCATGGAGGCTGCCAACCAGGTCCTCCAGAACTATGGCATGTCCCTCTACCTGAAAGACGACCCCAGCTCCCCCACCGGCAAGTACTGGTACTTCAAGAAGCCTGACGGCACCGAAGAGCCCGTGACTGTGTATTTCATCATCAGAGTTGAGGACGAGAGGCTCGAGATAGGTAGGCAGATAGCCTCCTGGATGGAGCAGTACTGGAACCTCAAGGTTGAGAGGATCGAGAGGGAGAGGAGCGTAGTCTCCCCAATAATCTACGGCACCAACCCGGTGACTACCTCCGAGACCCTAGGCGGCATAGTCTGGACCCTCTACACCGAGGGCTGGATCAGCATGGGCGAGGACATCGACGTGTGGGCCAGATATGACGCAGCATTCTTCTACGCCCCTCTGAGGGGCTACGGCCCCAACCACAGGGTCAAAGCATGGTGGTATTGGTTCGACAGGGAGATGTATGAGCTAGGCCTGGACCTCTACTACGGCTCCTACACAAAGGAGACAGTTGACAAGCTATTCGAGAATACAGCAAAGATGCTGGAGCTAGGAGTCAGATGGGCGCCCAGAGTCTTCATAGCCGAGAACTGGGAGTTCGCTCCCGTCAACAGGGACAGGGTTACATCCCTAATACCTGGTGTTGCCAGCGGTATCTGGACACCCTGGGCCCTGAGGACGCTGGAGACCGTTGACGGCACCGCCACAATCCTGGAGTACTCCTCCCAGGGAGCCCTGTTCATGAGCGTCTGGAACACTGTCCTCGGCTTCGAGGACGTATACAGCGAAGTCATGGGCCGCCTTGTGAGGGACTTCGACTTCTACTCCTCACCGATCAACGGTATGCCTGTGCCCATAAGAGTGGCCAACTTCAAGGTTGACTACAACGTGACAGTGCCTGACGATGCTCTAGTATTCAACAGCACCACCGACCAGTGGGTGCCCGCAAATGCCGGGCTAAGCGGTGTCCAGAAGGTCACCGTGACCTTCAAGTTCGGCAAGTGGCATGACGGCACACCTGAAACCATGGCTGACGTCATAT
>JALURJ010000023.1 GCA_027016915.1 Desulfurococcales archaeon
GGCTAAAGGCCCTGTCGAAGGGGCAAAAAAGCCTATTCGACTTCTTCTGACGGCTCATAGAATGTCGTCGAAGGTGAGGAGCTGGAGGTTGAAGGGCCTCTTGGTCACGGCGCCCATCTTGGTCCCTATAATCACCTGAACACCCTTCGCCGACGCCGTGTCGACGAGCCTGGGCGTAATGATGCCGTCGAGCACAACGGCGTAGACCTCCTTCTCGCCAGCCTGGCTCAGAGTGTCTACCAGGTCCCTAACGGGGACCCTCTTTATGGCCTCCCACTTCTCGTTGTACAGTATGCTCTCAAGGGTTCCCTTGAGGCCCTTAATAGCGTTGAGGACGTCGTCGGGCAGCGCCACAAGCCTCTCCGCCGCCTTAACCTCCACCTGCTCGACCTGTTTGGGCTTCTTCTTGGCAACCATCTTCACCAGGTAGTCTGCCGCTGGTACCTTGTTGGCGAGGGCTTCCTCTATCTCCTTGCCCGTCAGGTCCTCGACCTCCCTTCCAGGCGGGGCCCGGGCCACGTAGTCCACCTTGACGAACCTTAGGAGCTCCTTGAGTATCAGGTCTCCCCCGTGGTCGCCGTCCACGAAGGCTATGGTCTTCTTGTTCTCGGCGAGCTTGACTATGGTGTTGGGTATTTTGCCCGTTGCGCCCTCCAGCGCTATGACGTTGGTATAGCCGTATCTGAGGAGGTTGAGGACGTCGGCCCTGCCCTCAACTATGATCAGGGTGTCCGCCCTGTCGACGTCGGGCCCCGCGGGGAGGCCCTCGGGGCCGTACTTGGTTATCTCGGGGGGTTTGAGGGCCTTGCTCACCTCCTGAACTATAGCCTTGTAGTCTATGCCCCTCTCCTTGCCCCAGCTCTTCAGTATCTCCTTGGCCCTCTCGATGATCTTCTTCACCCTCTCCTCCCTCAGGTCCACTATCTCGGACACCTTGATCCTGACCCCGTAGGGGCCCACCTTGTCTATGGTCTCAATCATGGCCGCTATCAGCGCGGTCTCGATCCTGTCCAGGTTGGAGGGGATAACGACCTCGCCAACCGTCTTCGAGTTCCTGGTTTTCAGGTCTACCTGGATCCTACCTATCCTCCCCTTGTCCTGCAGGTCCCTTAGGTCAAAGTCGGGGCCGAGGAGTCCCTCGGTCTGGCCGAATATGGCGCCTATAACGTCGGGCTTGTCGACTATCCCGTCTACTTCTATCTTCACCTTGATCAGGTATTTCATCGTGCGTTACACCACCATTCCTTCTGGGGTTAAGCGTGAACCCGTTCTTCACGCTGTATAATCAAGGGCATGTAGAGGATTAATTTTTATTTCTATCGCTCAGGCTAGCGTGTTATGGCGGCCCTGCTCAGCTCCCCAAGTATTCCGCGGGCCTCCGGGTCCTCCCTGAACAGCCTCCTCACAGGCTCAAGGTAGTTGGCGAGGGCCTCGGCCGTTGCGTTTTTCAGGTCGAGGGGGTGCAGCTCGCCGCTAGTGTAAAGCCTTTCCAGCTCATCGTAGCTCTCAACGTCTATGGGGCCACCGTACCTGGAAGGCCTCTCCACGTGGAGCACGAAGCCTGGCAGCGTGAACAGTATGTACCTGTTTATCTCCATCACCGGGTTGTACCTGGCCTGCCTGGGCGGGCAGTAGGCCTTCCTTAGCTTCTCCCTGATCTCCTCGGGGGAGTCGTGGATGAATATCGTTGTCTCAGGCCTCGACTTGCTCATCTTGTACTCCACAGCGTGGGTCTCCTCGTCCACGGCTGAGGCCTCCATCCTCCCCGTCCCCTGGAGGCCTGTTAGGAGCGGCGTGTGTATGGCTACAGGCTTCTTCCTCCTAAGCTTCTCAGCCACGTCCCTGGCCAGCATGTGTGCCTTCCTCTGATCCGTCCCCCCAAGGGCTATATCCACGTCGAGGTAGTAGATGTCGGCAACCTGCATGCAGGGGTAGATGAGCTTGGAGAAGTCGGTCTCGGCCTCGTCGGCCCTCCTCCCCATTATGGTGAG
>JALURJ010000024.1 GCA_027016915.1 Desulfurococcales archaeon
TTCTAAGACAACCCACGTGGACCTGGCCTCAAACAAGCGGTTTAGAAAGGAATGGGTCCAGAAAACCACGCTTTACTAGCTCTATCAGCAACAATTTGCGGTGTGAAGCGTGGAACGTGGGGGGAATGCTGGATTAGCTACAATCACACCGTACCTCCCAGGCCTGGACTAGTGTGAGGGCCTATTTCCGGTTTGAGCCCCGTGTCTCCTCAAAGGGCGTATTCAGTATCTCGTAAATCTCCTTAGCCCTCTTCTCCCCTATACCCTCAACCCTAAGCAACTCATCGACGGTGGCATTGGCCAGTCTCCGCAGAGTTCCAAAGTACTCGAGGAGCCTCCTGGCCAACACAGGGCCTGCGAGCCCCTCCGCAACGTAGAGGGCCCTCTCAGCCGGTGTCATGGGTTTCTTTTCTACCCTGAGCCTGGGAGGCCTCTTCTTCTCTGGGCGTCCAAGGCTCTTGGCCTTTGACAATAACCATTTTGCAGTGGCCTGCAGGTTCGGGGAGGGAAGTATGGGGACCCCCCAGTCTAGAAGGACCTCGTCCAGGATCCTGAGCACGGCCTGGATCCTCCACGACCTGTATTTCTCGATGGAACCCAGCCACCCCTCCAACACTATGACCAGGTCGACCCCCTCCTTCTGGGCAGCCTCCTTGAGGAGCTTCAGCTGGTTCCACAACCTGTTGTCCCTGATGCTGTTCAGTAGGTCGGTTACAGTCTTCCTCTCCACGAGGAGCGGCTTTGCACCCTCCTCGGCGAGCAGGTAGTAGTCGCCAGCCGATAGGCGGGCCACGGCCAACTCAAGCCCTGCAGAACGAAGGAACTCGACTATCCTGCCAGCCTTTGCAGCCTCCCTGGAGTCGACGACCACATCCACGGGGACCAGGAGCCTTTCAGCAAGCAGCCCCACACCAACTCACCTCCTCCTAAGGAGTAGCAACGCCACTACTATTGCTGCTAGTGCGGCGAAGGCCAGCGCCGCGGCCGTTGTCCCGCCCTGTCCAGACGCTGTGGTTGTATCCGCTATGCTGCTGGTGCTAGGGGTTGTCGACGTGGTTGTTGTGGTCAGCATCGTTGTGGAGGTTTCGGGCTCTCGGGTCGTGGTTGTCGGGATGAGTGTCGTGGTTGTGGTGCCCGATGTATCGGTGGGTTGGCCGGTCTTAGAAACGTAGGTGTAGATTAGGGTAGTGTTAGCCTCCACGCCGCCTGGACCCTCTCCAAGCTTGACCACTGTTGTGCCGGGCTGTGCTAGGAGCACTATGTTGACCATGCCTTGGGAGGTCTCCACCTCTAGCCTTAGGGGGACGGGCGCTGGGTTTCCGTAGACGTCCAGCTTGGTGTTGCGGATTATGATGGTTTCCCCGCCCATCTCCACGGACACCTCTCCTTCGAGGGATAAGGGTATCAGCATGTATGTTCCGTTGGGGAAGAGCAGCAGGTAGGCGTAGCTGTAGACGCTGGGGTAGTCGCCGTGGCTGTAGAGGGGTGCACCACCCCCACCCACTATCACGTAGTGGGTGCCGTTGACCATGGTCTCGGCATAGCCGTGCCAGTGGCCCTGGACTACGAGTTCTACGCCTGCCCCGACGATGACTTCCTCCAGCTTGACCCTTGTGGGGAAGTATAGGTTATGGTCCACGAATGGCTCGAGGGGCCTGTGGATAACCACTATCTTGTGCCTCTCAACGCTCAGCGAGTCCCTGGCATACTCCACTATGGTGTTCAGCGGGGCCTCCGAGTTGAGGAACACTATGCGCCAACCAGGTATGTCGTCCCTATAGTACTGGAGGGGTGCAACCCTCTCCACCCAGTAATCACGGTCCCCCCAGTAGTCGTGGTTACCCACAGCTACCCAGACATTGGGGAGGTTGGCGACAGCCTCTATGAAAACATCTATCTGGCCCCGCCTACCCTCACCTGTATGGTCCCCTGTCCCTATGACTGCGAAGGGCTTGGCAGCGGCGATCTCTGCTAGGA
>JALURJ010000025.1 GCA_027016915.1 Desulfurococcales archaeon
GGGTTATGCACTTGTATAACTGCATCCCTCCCGAGTTCAAGTAGCTCTATCAGGGGCGACGCCTCCCCCCAAACATGGATGCCATCAGCCCTATCGCCTCTCCAGATGAGGATGTAACCGGTTACCCTCGTCTCATCGGTGTGGAGCCATAGAGTGGTCCTGTCGAGCTGGTATACCAGGTCATATATAAGGTAGACGTGCGTATACGGATCCCTCTTAGCTAGTGATACCAGACTTCTCCATAGCTGGTAGTCTAAAGTCTCTAGTCCCCGGGTGATGCCCATGCTAGCACACCCTAATGGCGTGGTTCACTTAAATTACATAAATACTGGTAGCCATCGATCCGTGTAATGATATTAAGCATTAACAGTGGAGGTTAACAGGGCTTGCCCCCGGGGATAGAGGCTGAGAGCCTATATGCTGGCTATGGTGGTGAGG
Organism: Desulfurococcales archaeon; assembly: GCA_027016915.1. Classification (GTDB taxonomy): domain Archaea; phylum Thermoproteota; class Thermoprotei_A; order Sulfolobales; family WAQK01; genus WAQK01. Next base: position 439 of record JALURJ010000025.1, read on the forward strand.
CCATACTAAGAGGTCTAACAGCTAAGATAGAGGGTGACACCCTAATCCTAGGCCCCAACGGCTCCGGTAAGACCACGCTAGTTAAGGCTGTACTGGGCCTCGCCAGTATATACTCCGGGACCCTAAGCGTGGACGGCATAGACGTCCGAGAGGCCTATGGGAGCCCGGGCCTCGTCTCCTCCAACCTCGAGGAGGTATACAGGCTACTATCCCTCGACTCCCTAAGACTAGCCGATCTATACATGGACCTCGTGGGCGGGAGCCTAGATGAGGCGCTAGCCTTGATGGAGTCCCTCGGCCTGGAGAGGGGGCTACTATCCAGGAGGAGCCCATGGGAACTCTCAGCTGGCCAGAGGAGGATCTACACGACGGCCCTAGCCCTGGCCTCTAGGGCGAAATACGTGCTCCTAGATGAGCCCATGGAGGGCCTAGACCCCTCCAGGAGGGTTAGGATGCTGGATATAATCAAGTCTAGATCGGGCAGTGTAAAGGCTGTAGTCACACACGAGACCTGGGTGCTCAAGGCCCTGAGGGGCTGGAGCGTCTACCTGATATTCGAGGGCAGGGCTTACGGGCCGGTGGAGGCCTCATCCCTAGCCTCGGCTGGCATAGTAACCGGGAGGGCCGCCGACTCACTAGTGACGATAGAGACCGAGAGGGGGGCATTTAGCATAGTACCCAGTGGGGGGAAGCCCGTCACGGAGCTCCTGAGCCTAGACAGGGTATACGAGGTCCTAGCAGGATTCTAGGGGGTGTAGGGGGCCGTGACTAAGTATCTAAAGTATAAGGTTAGGGCTGTAGTCCTACACCCGGCCATCCTAACGTGGTCCATAGGCTTTGTGCTGTTCTGGGTGGTCATGTGGGTATTCGTGTTCGGCAAGGGGATCCTCGAGTATAAGGGCAAGCCCTGGTACGCTGAGGCTGTGGGGTCCTACGTGGGCCTGGCCTACGGCTCGCTGGGGCTGATAGCCCTTGGCAGCGTGGCCACGGGGCTCACTGACGGCATGCAACACGCCTCAGTATCGATAAGGTATGTGACTAAGTACACGAGGTTGGGGCCCAGGAGATTCGTGCTGGAGGATACGCTGGCTTCCCTGGTATCCCTGGTCCTGGTGGCCCTAGTAATAATACTAGCTACCGTATCACTGGCCTGGGCCAGGTATGGCGTGCTTGTGATCCCCGAGAGGCCCCTATGGCTGGCTCTGGACCTAATACTAGCTGGCTTGATGCTCTATGAGCTATCACTGCTACTAGGCTATCTCGTGGTATGGGTTGGAAGACCTAAGCTCAGGGGGTTCATAACGATGATCCCGCTACTACTCTCATTCATATCATACGCTACGCTATTCACGGACCTAGGCAACGCCATAGCCTACCTCTTCCCCTTCAACTCGTTCCTAGCACTAGCCGTGTATCACTCTACCGCCCTGGAGCCCCCCGGAAGCGGGTTCCTATGGTGGATCACATCATACTACATGCAGCAAGGGAGCTACGAGGCCGTAGACGTACCACTACTCTATGCATCCTTAATAC
>JALURJ010000026.1 GCA_027016915.1 Desulfurococcales archaeon
GTATTATGAAGTATTGTTGGGATCTCTCCGCCCACGAAGTTGTGTGTGCCGGGCACTGTAATGTCGTATACAGTGAAGTCGCCCTCAAGAATCTCTACATCGACAACCTCGTCTACCGTGATGTAGTCTAAGGCCTTGGACAGCCTCCCGAGTGCGATGCTTCCTGTAAGCTGGGCCAGAAGAACCAGCTTAGAAGACCCTATCCTCTCACCTAGGAGCGTATAGTTCTTAATGTTAATGCCAGCCTCCTCCAGCACCCTCCTCGGCACACCTCTAGTCGCCTCAGCTATGAATTCTGGATCCAACCGTATGGCGTCCCTAGCCTTTCTACCCTGCCTCTTCCGCTTTAGGTATGATGCTATCCTCCTAACCTTCCCTAGATTCCTAGCCCATTCAACGCTTATCGCCTTGTAGAACTTCTCAATCTCATCCCTACTGGTTATTACTAACCTGTAGTATATTCTCCTACCAACCCTCTTCCTACCTATAGTATAAAGTATGCCTAGCCTGCTTAATAGATACGCCATATTGGTGGCCATGTTTCTTGACGCCGTGGTCAGCTCCACTTCGTTCTTGCCGAAATTCCCGTCTCCGAGATAGTAGCATCTAAGGAAAGCCTTAATTACTTTAGCCGGCGAGCGCAGGATTACTTGCGGAACTGCTGCCTTCCTGGACTTCTTAGCTACTGGTACTCCAACGGCTCTCAACACCTTGACTAATAGTTTTGAGTTAACCTCTACACCCTTAACAGTTCTGAACGACCTATCCCTGCCCTCTACCCTGAAGAGCTTGCGGAGCAGCTCTTTGAATCTAGCCCTTAGCTCCTCAGAGTCGCTGAAGAACCTTACACTTCTCTCCGTCAGCATCCCATCGGATAATATTAAGCCTAGCAGCTCGGCCAGGTTCTCGTCTACGTACTCAGGTAGCCTGATGCTTCTCCTGCTTCTAGGCAAGCCAAGTAGCCTGGGTCTAGGAGGCTCCGCATCAAGCAGCTTGTATAGCCTCTTCACTAAGCCTAGTTTGGGCCTACTACGACCCTTAATTATCTGCTCCAATGTTTTAGTGTGTATCCCCAGGGCTTTGGCCGCATTCCTGCAACTTCCTAGCCTGCCTACCAGTATCCTAAGGGCTTCTCTGATCTCCTCAAGGGTTCCCTCGTCCCTCACCGTGGCTTCTTCTAGGCCTAGTTTATAGGGGTTTAACTTTTGCCAGCTTCCCTCCACAGGTATGTGTCTGGGTACCACGAGCTGATCTCCAGGCTTTAACTCAGCTGCTGGGATCTCAAGGATGCGGCCATCCCTATCCAGCTTTAATAGTTTATGGGGTGGCGTTACTTCTATTAGCCTACCCGATTTGGTCCTTACCCTGACCATATACTTTGATCTTCCTTTATAGAGATGGCTTATCGGCGCCTCAACAAGCTTCTCGCCGTCGAACGTCAGGACTCTGATGCCCAAGCTGGATACATCTACTACCTCTTCTTCACCGCTCTCGACTAGTACACCATGGTCCTTGTACTTTCTGTAAAACTCCTCTATAGACACTACTTCACCCGTGGCTAACAATATTGGAGTGTGCGGTGGAACACATTTCCCGGTCCCGAAGCCTCCAGGTATGGCGCCGGTCCCGCCCTTCGCCATGGGGAACAGCGTGTCGAGGATCCTCATGCCGGTGATCAGGGGCTCCGTGGGCTCCAGCTTAACCTTGAACGGCCTCGGCTTCCTCGCCGGCCACCTGTGGTACATCTTGACCTCTACCTTCCTGCCGCCGGCCTCGACGACCGCTATAGGGTCCTCAATGGTGTACTCCCCCTCAGGTGCCAGCTCCAGCAGTGTGCCGTGGATGTCGGGTGGAACCATCACCTTATGCTCTATCAGGCTTGTCTCGGGAACTATTCCAAGGATGTCGCCGCCGCTAACCTTGTCGCCGGGCTTAAGCTCGGTGTTAGGCTTGAAAACCCA
>JALURJ010000027.1 GCA_027016915.1 Desulfurococcales archaeon
GCCCGATCCCAGCTTGGGGGCCCTGCGTGGCCTCTCGGACCACACGGGGCGCCCCAACGCGGCCGGCTTAACTTCCGGGTTCGGGATGAGTCCGGGTGTTGCCCGGCCGCTATGGCCGGGTCGGGCCGGTTCGAAATGAGTTCAGGGGTGTTTTATTAAGTTTTCTTCTGTTTCTCGGCCTCTTTCGACTCCGGCTTCTCCTCCCTGTTGTATATAGCGTCGATTACGAGGTGGGCGCCACATTTGGGGCATGTGCCTGCTATTTTGCCCACGTAGTCGCCTTTGCTGAACTCCCTCTCCTCGCGGTGCTCACAGCTGGTGCACCGGACCTCAACTACTGTTTTCCTGCGGATCTCCTGCTTCTTTGGCTGGGCTATGTTCATGAGTAGGGTGACTGCTAGGAGTAGGGCCGTTATGAGGGCTACCGACCATAGGGCGTCGAGAGTGTCGCCGGCCCCGCCCTGGGCCTCCGCGCTCTGAGCGTTAAGCAGCGCTGCAAGCAGGACCACCAATACTGCTTTCCTCCCCACGTTTCCCACCCTACTGGGCTATTCCCACAGTGTTCCCTATGCCGGCTACTAGGACCGTGTCTCCCTCCTTCGTGTTTCTGAGTATAAGCTCCTTTATCCTCTCAACAACCTTCTCGGCAGCCTTAACTATCTCCTCCTTCATCTCGTGGATTGCCTCCTCCATTCCCATCTTAACCACTATGGCGTGGAGGGGTATGCCGTACTTAGAGGCGGCCCTCTCTATCCTGATCTTCTCGGGCCCGGGATCCCCTATGGCTGCGCCGGAGCCCTCGGCTATGGATCCCGTGTCCTCGCCCTCCAGCTTCAGCGCAGCGTCTACCGTTATTATCATGGAGAGGTTTCCGTTCAGCTCCTCCACGATCCTTTCAACAGCCTTGCCAGGCTTCCCCACCCTGGAGCCGGGCCCCTCAGCCTTAACCACTATAAGCTTCCTGTTCTCCAGGAGGGTTTCAGCTGCCACAGTGTCTTCGGCGACGCGGCGCAGCTCAGAGCCCTTCATGAGCCTATATGCGACGAGGGCCCCTAGGCCGTCACCTATGGGTTTTCCGGCGGTGAAGACGTCTATGGCCTTGTAGTAGGTCTCGGCTATCTTGAGGAGCTGGGGCATGATGAGCTCCAGCTGCATTATGAGGACCCAGTTCCTGGTCTTCTCGCCGAAGAGCAGGTAGTGGCGCACCACCTTGTAGAGGAAGTTGAGAGCCGTGCTTATCTCGGCCACCGTCTCGGCGAGGCTCCTCTCTATGTCGGTGGCCTTCGGCGTGATCCTCTCTATCAGGTGCTTGAACCTCTGCTCCCTTACGTTGAGGACGTGGTCCAGCCTCCGGATAATATCGGTGGGCTCAATGGTTACAGGCTCTATGACGAAGTAGTCGACAAGCCTGTCCATAATCTCGGACGGGTTCTCTGCACCCGCCTCGGCAAGCATCTTCTCAGCATGCTTCCTAGAGTCCCGGGCATAGCGCTCCAACACCCTAAGCCTAGCCCTGATGTTCCTCGTCCATATGTATACCTGGAGCCTCTGGTTGAACCCGAAGAATATGAGTATAAATATAATCATGAAGACAAGCTCCGAGACCACCTGGATCCAGTCAGCGATGCCTGCCATTACATCCACGCTCCTGGCCAACATCTCAGTAGAGGGAGCGAAGTTTATCAGAGTTTCGTAGACCGCGTGGTAACCACAACGTCGTCCTCGGTTATGAACACTGTGTGCTCGAACTGGGAGACAAGGCCTCCAGCGGCCTCAACAAGCACAGGGTAGGCGTGAACCACCCTCCTCTTAACAAGCCTCTCAAGCCCGGCTACAACGTCCTTCCCCTCCCCCAGGTCCAGGAGCCACCTAGCCGTGAAGGGCAGGGTCCTGAACCTGGAGTACGCCTCTGAGAGGAGTCGTGCCTCGAAGCTTCGAAGCCCCTTAGCCCTTATCTTCACGACCGCGTAGATGTAGTACTCCCTGGAGTCCCTAACGTAGCCAGCCCCATTGGTGGCGAACGGCTCTATGGCGTAGGCGTGTCCCGGCTTAAATGTGCCGAACCTCAGAGGCTCACCTGTGTTAGGGATCGACTCACCGGCATGAATCAGGTACCTGCCCAGGCTGTGGCCGCTCAGGTTCTTGATGGGCTTAAAACCGAACCTCGTTATAGTCTCCTCGACAACCCTGCCCACATCCCGGAACTTGGCCCCAGGCCTTATGACCGAGAGAGCCGCCTCCAGCGCCTCCCTAGCGGCTTCGAGCAGTGCGTCGTGGTCAGGGTTAAAGCTCACCGTCACGGCGGTGTCTGCTATATAGCCGTCCACCTGCACGCCCACATCCAGCTTCACCACGGATCCCTCCGGCACAAGGGTCTCGTCGCCGGGCGGAGGAGTGTAGTGGGCGGCCACGCTGTCGACGGATATGTTGCAAGGGAAGGCGGGCTTGCCGCCCAGCTCCACAATCCTCCTCTCAACCCACTCACATATGTCAAGGAGACCCGCACCCGGCCTTATCCTGGAGACCGCCTCATCCCTCACCTTAGCCGCTATCCTCCCGGCCTCCAAGTGCTTCTTCAGTGCTTCTTCGTCAAACCCTCCCGAAGGCAACAGCGCATCCCCCTCTAGTATCCATGAGGAGTGGAAATATTTGTTTCCAGCACCAATTAAAGTGTGGTGCGCGGCATGGGGTACGTTAGGTGGCTGGGCCACTCCTCCTTCGAGCTACAGGTCTCGGGCAAGAAGATCCTCATAGACCCCTGGCTCACCAACCCCCAGGGCGTGGCGAAACCAGAGGACTTCACCGACGTCGACTATGTCATCGTTACCCACGACCACGGCGACCATCTGGGCGAGGCAGTGGAGGTTCTGAGGAAGAGCAAGGCCAAGTTCGTGGGCATCTACGAGCTGGCAATGTGGGTGGCAGAGCAGGGCATAGGGCAGGACAGGGTTGTGGGCGGAAACATAGGGGGCCCCATGAAGCTCGACGGCATAGAGGTTATGCTCACGCCAGCCACACACAGTGCCAGCAGAGGCTACCCTGCAGGAGCCCTAATACTGTCTGACGAGGCCAACATATACCATACCGGGGACACGGGGCTCTCAGCCGAAATGGCTTTGCTGGGCGAGCTCTACAGGATCGACATAGCCCTTATACCGATTGGCGGACACTTCACCATGGACCCCCTGCAGGCCGCCAAGGCTGTGGAGATGCTGAGGCCCAAGACCGTGGTGCCCATGCACTACGGCACCTTCCCAGTGCTCTACGGCAGGCCGGAGGAGTTCAAGAGGCTCGTCGAGGAGAAGGGCCTTGAAACCAGGGTGGTCGTACTGAGGCCTGGCGAGAAGTTGGAGTTCTAACCCTACAACTTTTTACACCACTCCATCCCTAGAGGTGCGGGTCTGTGGTGAACTACCTGCCCCTCAACCCGGCCACGGAGATTGGGTACGCCCTCGTACTCCTAGTGTACGTGCTGGGCATAGTGGGCCTAACCAAGCTACTCTACGACGCTATGAGGCGCCGCGGCCTCCCCCACAACGTGGCGGTCTACTACAACAGGAAGGTTATCCACATATTCGCTGGCGGCGTTGTGGCTCTCCTCGTGCCCAAGTTTTTCACGACACCCACCATACCCCTAGCCCTCGCACTCCTGCTTACAGTATTCGTCTACATACCCCACAGGACGGGCAAGCTGATGTACTGGTTTCAAGTCGAGGACAACATGTTTGAGGTGAACTTCACCCTGATGTGGGGCCTAGCCGTCTTCCTCCTCTGGGTGCTGTTCCAGAACCCCTACATAGCCATAGTGCCTCCAGCGTTCATGGCGTTCGGCGATGCCGTCACTGGGGTTGTCAGGAACACCCTCTACAGGCGGAGGACCAAACACTGGGTCGGCAACATAGCGATGGCCGCCGTCACTATACCCCTAGGCTACGTATACGCAGGCCTGCCAGGCGCCCTCGCAGGAGCCGTGGCGTCCTTCGTGGAGAGGTACGAATTCCCACCCATAGACGATAACGTCCTGATAACCCTGTCATCCATAGCGATACTAATGGTGTGGTACGTGTAGAGGAAACTCCGGGAGGTGGAGCCGCCGGCGGGATTCGAACCCGCGACCACCGGCTCTCCCGGAGGGCGACCTCGGACCGTCTGAGGCCAGGCCCCGTACAAGGCCGGCGCTCTACCGGGCTGAGCTACGGCGGCTCCAGCGTGGAGATATTCGATTACTGAGGGTATTTATTTCTTAATTCACCCTCTAACCCGGAGAGCAGGCTTGAGCAGTCTCAGAAACCTGGGGGAGAGAGCCGCAACGGCACGGCTAGTCGAAATCTACGCCGCTGGATATCCTGAGGACTGCCCTCTCCAACCCGGGGACGATGCTGGCTGTATCAGGGCGGGGGACACGTACCTGCTTCTCAACATTGACGGCTACTCCGTCAAGACCTCCATGTTGCCATGGATGTCGTGGAGCGACTTAGGCTGGAAAAGCGTTGTCGGGGCCATAAGCGACCTCATAGCCAAGGGAGCCAGCCCGCTGGCCGCCGCTGCAAGCATGGGCCTCCGCCCCGAGAGGTCGCTAGCCGCAGCCGAGGAGTTGGTGCGGGGCATGGTGGAGGCGTGCTCTAAACATGGGCTAGCCTACCTGGGCGGCGACCTGAACTCAGGCATGGAGGAGTGGGTAGATGTCGCCGTAATAGGCACCGCTAAGAACCCCATCCCGCGCAGGGGCGCCAGGCCGGGAGACCTGGTGTACACCACGGGTACGTATGGGTTAACCGGGGCAGCCTTCCACCTGTATGCTGCCGGCAACATGCCCGAAGGGTGGGAAAACATGCGTTGGGCCACCACCAGGCCGGAAGCCCCCCTAAGCTTCCTAGAGGTGGTGGAGGGGCTCGGCCCCTTAATCCACGCCGCCGTCGACGTCAGCGACGGGCTTGCAGAAACACTATATCTGCTGGCCGAGGCTAGCGGCGTAACTATAGAGTTGACCCAGATACCCCTGCACCCTGAAGCTGAGGAATATGCCTCCGCCAGCGGCGTCGGTGCAGAGCGGCTGGCCCTCTACGGGGGCGAGGAGTACAACGTGGTATTCGTGGTTGACCCCTCAGCTGCTGGGGAGCTGGAGGGGCTTGAGGGCGTGTCGAGGATAGGCGTCGTCCGTAGAGGCGAGCCGCTGGTCGTTTTCAGGGGCAAGCCCGTGGAAAGGCTGGGGTGGGACCAGTTCTCACAGCCGTAGCTAGCGGTCACAACGTATATATTTCCACGGGGCTTGATAAACGCAGGGCCCGGCTATGGAAGCCAGGAAAGTGCAGAGGCTCGGCACCACGTCCCTGGTCGTTACATTACCCAGGGACTGGGTTAAGAGGAACGGCCTGAAGCCAGGGGACCTTGTCTACATACTGGAGGAAGGCGAGGGCCTCAGAATAGAGCTGCCCGAGGCAGTTAAGAAGGCGAGGCGGCTCGAGGCGGTGAAGCTTAACGCCGACAAGCTGCCCGACCCCCTAATAGCTGGGAAGCTCACCTCATGCTTCTACATCCTGGGAATAGAGGATGCCATAATAGAGTCGGAGAAGGGCCCCCTCTCCGAGGAGCTGGTCTCAGCTCTGAGGAGGAGCGCGGCACGGCTTTCAGGCGTTGAGGTTGTGGAGGAGTCCCCCAGCAGGGTGTACGTAAAGACGTTGCTCGACATATCCAGGATCTCTCCGCCCTCAATACTGCGCCAGCTCATCATAGCGATAACCAAGCTCACCGACCTGCTCGTAGAGGTTGTGGAGGGCAAAGCTGTTAACCAGCAGGAGTTCGTGGAGCTCGGAGCCGAGGTCTTCAGGCTTCAGCACCTAGTGATAAAGCACCTGATCTCCGCGTCTCTAGGCAAGACAAGCGATGAGGAGCAGCGGAAGATGAACTCTGCCTACATGATAGCAGCCTCACTCATAGGGCTGCTGGGCGACCACATCTCCAAGATGGCTCTAGAACTGATGAGGGCAGGCGAGTTCTACAAGCTCACGCCGAGGGACCGGGAGATAATCGAGGATCTCCTCAGAAACCTGAGGGACCTGGGCAACAATACTATAGGCGGCCTGGTCTCCTCCAGCACGAAGAGGATCCTTGAGTGCTTCAAAGGCATAAGCGACATGAAGGCCAAGCTGCAGGAGGCCAAGAGGGTGGCATCGCCCGAGGCCATGTACTTCATATCGAAGATAGAGGACTGCCTGAGGATCCTGGAGATCGTCGATAACACAGCCATATGCACGTCTCTCCTCGTCAAGAGCCCCTGGATCGAGAGGGTAGAGCAGGGTTGAGGATACCACTATACGTCGAGGCTGAGGGCCGCAACGTCCTGGTGGTGGGCGGGGGCAACGTGGGCACGCGGCGAGCCCTAAAATTCCTGAAGGCGGGAGCCAACGTCAGGGTGCTGAGCAAGGAGTTCTCAAGCCGGCTCGTCGAGAAGTCTCGGGAAGAGCAACGCCTCCAACTGATACGGGCAGACGCTTCGAACCCTGGGGAGGTGGAG
>JALURJ010000028.1 GCA_027016915.1 Desulfurococcales archaeon
ACGTGGAGCTGAGAACACTAATGGAGGTCATGTCTAGGGCCAAGGAGTATATGAAGAAAGTGATAGGTAGCCCGAAGAAGAGGTTTCCCATATACTTCGAGCTGGCCGACGATGAGAAGCTGAGAAGCCTGGCCAGGCAGGGCAGGGCCGAGGAGGCATGGCTCAGGGCTAAGGAGATCATCGACAGCAAGGCCGGATAGAGCTGACAACCCAGCCTACGAACCCCCTCCAGAACCCCTCGATCAGGGGCGGCGCGCAGACCCCGACACCCGCCTTTCTTCCCGCACTACAGGCGTTCTCCCAGGTCCGGCCCCTGAAAACCGTTAGTGGGAAGACTAGGTCTGCGTCAAACCTTGGCACAGGGTCGCCGAGGAAGAGGTGCCCAACGCTAAGCCCCTGCCCCTCAATTATCCCGACAATCTCGTCCAGCCTCCTGAGCTGCTCCCTCTCCATGCTCCTGGACTTGTGAGAGACCAGTAGCACCCTCCTAGCCTCGTGGAGAGCTGCTTCCCTAACCACAGCCCCAGCGACAAGCCAGGCTGGCAGGACCCCCATCCAGGCAGCACCCCTACCCTCAGCGAGGAGCTTAAGCTTGTGTGCGTGGCTGGCCTCGAAGACGAATAGACCGAAAACAGCGTCGCCCTCTGCAACCAGGTTCGGGGCTTCGCTGAGACGCGAGACCAGCACCTCTACTCCGAGGATGCTGGCAACCTTTGAGGCAAGCAGGCCCAGCTGCGGCGGTTCCTCCTCCACGTCGTGGTGAACCAGTAGCACTCTCATGCTACCGGCCTCGCCGGGTTTTTGGAACCGTTGTTTAATAAATATTGAAACATATGATAAGTACCCAGTATATATCAGAATATGTTGCATAAAGATTAGCCATTTTAAACAAACCCACCATCTGAACGCCGGGAGCTAGCCATTGACGCCGAAGCCCCGGGGCACGCTGTTTCCGGAAGAAATGTACCATGCTGTACTGGCGAACCACAAGACATGTGGTTTAGATGTCGTACGCGACCTTGCATCCCCGGGGCTCGACGAGATCTACTCGGCCCTTTCAGGCGCAGCGCCCGGCCTAGTGGTCCTGCCAACCTGCAACAGATTTGAGCTATACTGGTACGGGGAGGAGGTTGACGGCGTACTATCGATGATCAGGGAGTTCTTTCTCGGCAGGACTGGGATAGATGTTCTGGAGTGCGCCTCCATAGTTCGCGGCGAAGAGGTTGCACGGCACCTATTCCGCGTAGCCTCGGGCATCGAGTCCATGATGGTGGGGGAGAACGAGATCCTGCTTCAGGTGAGGCAGGCAGCCGAGGAGGCGGCGAGGCGTGGCACGCTGGACCCCTACCTAAAGCTCCTCTTCCATAGGGCAGTGGTGACAGGTAGGAGGGCTAGGAGGGAGACCAGAATATCGGCTGGCGCCACGGGTATACCCCTGGTTGCAGCCAGGCTGGCGGAGGAAGAGCTGGGAGGCCTGGAGGGCCGCACCATAGTGATTGTCGGCGCAGGTGAGGCTGCAACAATCATGGCTGAAAGCATAGCCAAGCGAGGGCCAGGAAGGCTGATCATTGTTAACAGGACCCCTGCTAGGGCTAGGAGGCTGGCTAAAAGGCTCGGAGCCGAGTGGGGAGGGCTGGAACTCCTGCCACGCCTTCTAGAGGAGGCCGATGCCATCCTCGTGGCTGCTGGCGGCCGGGTGCTGGACAGCGCAACCCTCGACCGCCACGCTAAGCCGGGCCTCCTAATCATAGACATCTCCATGCCGCCCGCCGTGGAGGGTTCGCCGAAAGCGACCATACGCTGGATAGACTACCTCAAACCGATAGCCGAGAAGAACAGGAGGCTTAGGGAGGCAGAGATACCCAAGGTTGAACGAATAGTTGAGGAGGAAATATCGGTTTTCAAGAAGCTGGTGAGGAGAAAGGCTGCCGACGAGGTGCTCGCAAGAATA
>JALURJ010000029.1 GCA_027016915.1 Desulfurococcales archaeon
GAATCAACTTTATCGCCTCATCCACGGGAAGCCTTACAAGCTGCAAACGCCTCGGCCTCCCATCCCTAGTCTCGCTCCCCGGAACATACTGCTCGATAACCAAATACCTGTAAACCCTCCTCCCAGACCTCACCTTCTTCACGTAGAGATACATGGCTCGATCCTAAACAGTAGAGCTAGCCCCCACCCGTTTTTAAAATATAGGGCCCATCAAAGGCTCGCAGGGGCCCGAGCCTAGATCATGGGTTTAGGGCCTTACAGTGCAGCCGGGGAGTTCCGTAACCACCAAAGTCGAGTTCCAGACCTCGCCGCTCCCAAGATGTTGCACCGAGACATTAAAAGTGGCAACGCTGATCTGGTCTAGGTTCACACAGATGGCCACAGTATCGTTTCCGAATAATGTAGAGTGTACAGGAAACTGTCTCCTCAGACAACCGCCGCGCAATCCGGATCCAGAGAAGCTTCCACACCATATGTTGGTGAAGAGCCCAATACCAGCTAAGGCGGCGTGATGAGGGGAGCCGTAAGCAACAGCACGAGCCCTGCAGCAAGGACAAAGAACACCCCACCCCTCATGCCAGGCTCAGAATAGACCCTCAGCCGTCCAGGACGGCTACCATACAGGAGGCGGAGGAATGGGTCCCCACAGGCCACACCCCTATGCCTGGCGGCCCAGAAGTCCTGATGCATGTCTAGCTATGGGGTCTTTGATGACCTTGTAGGTCTCCTGGAGAGCCTGGGGTATAACCTTGGTGTTCCCTATCACCGGCATGAAGTTAGTGTCGCCGGACCACCTGGGGACTATGTGGATGTGGACGTGGTCCTCTATACCTGCACCCGCAACCTGGCCCAGGTTGACGCCTATGTTGAACCCGTGGGGCGACACGGCTTCCCTGAGCCCCTTGAGGGAGGCGTTGACGAGGAGCATGAGTTCGAGGAGCTCCTCTCGGCCCAGGTCTTCGAGGCTGGCCACGTGCCTGTTGGGCACCACCATTAGGTGGCCCGGGTTGTAGGGGTAGGTGTTCATTATGATGTATGACAGCCTCCCGCGGTACACTATGAGGGCCTCCTCGTCGCTCTTCTTGAGGGCCTCGCAGAATATGCAGCCCTCATACTCTCTCCTGGCAGCCTTCTTGACGTAAGCCATTCTCCACGGAGCCCATAGCCTCTCCAAGCCAGCCGCCCTCCGTAGAGGCGTCTAGCCAGTAATAGTTGCTATAAGCCTTAATAGCGGTTCCCCGCCGACGGCCAGGTAGGCCAGGTAGCCTACAAGCAGCGGCACCAGGAAGGGGATCCCGTATGAGACCCAGATCCTCTCGGAGGGGCTTAGCACGCCTGCCTCGACGAGCCTCCTAAGCCTCTCCCTATGCTCGGAGGGCTCCTCCTCGACGTCGAAGCTCCTCCTCAGGGTTCTCGACCCGTTCTCCCCCACCATTTCCAGGGGGAAGAACCATGTCCTGGAGGAGAGGTAGTCTGAGACCCTCACGGGTAGGGAGGTCGCAGCCAGGTACGCCTTGCAGAGGGGGCCACAGTCTTCAAGCCTGGCAAGCTCACCCCTGTAGCGGAGCAGGTTAAGCGTGAGGAAGTAGATGGAGGGCAGGGCCGCTGCCAGCGAGGCGTAGAAGAATAGGGGCAAGAGGGCTGGCATTACGTCGCGGAGAAGGAAGGGCCAGGGGTGGGCCGCGAGGATCAGGGCTGAGGCGAACAAATCGCCCCCACCCATCATGCCTGCCAGGTACATGGCAAGTATCGCCAAGACCACGATCCCTGAGCCGGCCAGACTTGCCAGGAGCTCTACCAGCCCCACCCGGCCCAGGACCGCTGGGAGCTCTAGGAGGCTTAGAAGGCCTACAGCCACACCGGGCAGCACCCATAGCCTCGGCTCCACCTCCCTAGTCTTAATGTCCAGGATGGACGTGTAGGCGAGTGTGACTACCACTATGCATGCT
>JALURJ010000030.1 GCA_027016915.1 Desulfurococcales archaeon
TTAGAAGGGGCTATGAGCTCTACATGGCCGCTGCGTGCCGGGCTTAGCGCCTGGCCTTGGCCGCAACTATCTTTATAACATCGTTATCCTTGAGGACGTAATCCTCCCCCAGCCGGGTCTTGGTCCTAGCGTCAACAGCGTATAGGAATGTTTTGCCCAGGTCCGTGTGGATCATGTAGGCCAGCTCTCTCGCCGTTGTGCCTTCGGGCACCAGGAAGACGTCGGGAAGCACGTTGCCGTGATGGTCGGTCAGCTTGTTGGCATCCTCAACCGGGTACACTGCTATCATGCGGAGCACCCCGAAGTACGCCTTGTTTATGGCCTCCTGCACCCCCGTGGAGCCCCACTTCTTGAGCACGTGGTCCCTTATGTAGTCGAGGGCCTTCCTCTGCTTGGGTGTGAGCTTGGAGTCGTCGATGACCTCGAAGTCCGGGTCTCCGGGAAGATAGTCTATGTACCCGGCCTTGGCGGCCTTCCTCAGGGCCAGCTCGGAGACGGCGCTGGTAGGCACTACTATTCTGCCGGGCAGCTCCTCCCTCATCCTCCTAATGTTGTCCTCGGCCTCCGGCAGATCCGCCTTGTTGGCCGCAATTATCATTGGTTTCGAAACCCTCCTGAGGGTGGAGGCGAACAGTTTAAGCTCCTCCTCCCTCCACGTGGAGAGCTTCTGCCCCTCAAGTCCGGCTTCCTGGATCGCCGCCACCACGTGGCTCTTCCTCACCGAGAGCCCTGAGAGCCTCCTGGCCAGGGCGTCCGCAGGCTTTTCGCCGCTGGTATCGACGGTGCGGGCAAACCTGCCCCAGTCCTTGGAGACCACGGTGTAGAACCAGGCGTCGACCTCCTCCTCTATCAGCTTCACATCCTTCACGGGGTCGTGGGAGCCCGGGGGCGCCGGGTTTCCCTCCTGGTCTGTGGATCCCGAGGCATCCACCACGTGGATGAGGACGTCGGCCTGCCTCAGGTCGTCGAGGAACTTGTTGCCGAGCCCCCTCCCCCTATGGGCCCCCGGTATCAAGCCTGCAACATCTAGCATCTTAACGGGTATCAGTCTGTACCCCTTGACGCAGGCAGAGTTCTGGGGGTTGCACGGGGTGCCGAACTCCTCGTGGACGCACTTCCTCCTCAGGTAGGCAACACCTATGTTGGGCCTGATGGTCGTGAAGGGCCTGTTGGAGATCTCGACGGGCACTAGGGTGGCGGCGGCGAAGAAGGTGCTCTTACCCACGTTGGTCTTCCCAACCACTCCCAGCATCCTCTCCTTGCCTACAAGCACCTCCTACCTCCCAGTTCTTAGTACGGCGTCAAACATTTTAATCCTCGTCTAACCCTAGAGCCTTGCGAATCTGAGGGTGCATGGTAATGGCCAAGTCAATGTACCACTATATCGCGGAGCTCTGGAAGAGGCCCTACGAGGCGCTGGCAGAGGTGATGAGGCAGCGCATATTGGAGTGGCGCCGCCAGCCAGCAGTGGTTAGAGTGGAGCACCCCACGAGGCCCGACAGGGCCAGGGCGCTAGGCTACAAGGCTAAACAGGGCTTCGTCGTGGTCAGGGTCAGGGTTAGGAAGGGCGGCCTCAGGAAGCCCAGGCCCAACAAGGGTAGGAGGCCTAAGAGGATGGGCGTCTACGGGTACTCGCCAGCCAAGAGCCTGCGCCTAATAGCCGAGGAGCGCGCCGCCCGGAAATACCCGAACCTCGAGGTGCTGAACAGCTACTACGTGGGGGAGGACGGCAACTACAAGTGGTTCGAGGTCATACTGGTCGACCCGCACCACCCAGCAGTCAGGAGCGACCCCGAGATCAAGTGGATAGCCGAGAAGCAACATAAGGGCAGGGTGTTCAGGGGCCTCACCAGCGCTGGGAAGAAGATGAGAGGCCTCAGGAAGAGCAGAGGGCTGAAGGGCACCCACAAGTACAAGTGGAAGAAGAAGCAGAAGGA
>JALURJ010000031.1 GCA_027016915.1 Desulfurococcales archaeon
TCGCCTGTATCCACCCTAAGCATCCTTATACCTCTCATCTTGTGCCGGGTCGCCACCGCCACGATGTTCTCCCTGCCCACCCTCCTTATTACTTCGGGCGATATCTGGTGGTTGCCCCTGCCGAATAAGAATCCCTGCCCCCCGATCGGGGTGACGACCAGCTTGGCCCGGGGGTATCTGTCGAGCAGGGCCAGTATACCCTTCTCATCCAGGTCCCGGCCTACCAGCACGCCGTTATGCACGGCGTCCACCCCCAGGAGGGTTTTCTCCACACCTAGGGCGTCTGCTATAGCCTTAACAGTGGTCCCCGGTCCCAGTATGTAGAGGGTGCACCGCTTGTAGAGGGCGTCGACGAAAAACCTGGCTATGGCCTCCTTGTTCTCCTCCTCGCTTCCCAGCCCCGTACTCGGCTCCTTGCTGGCCTGCAGCAGGCCCTCAAGGTACGGGGTCTTCACATATCCGTACAGCTGTATCCTGAGCTCCCCTCTACGGTAGGCCTCCTCGTCTATGTCGAGGATCTCAGCATCCCTCAACCCCGCCTCGCCCCGCGCATAGGCGGCGATTATCCTGGCGGCGGCCTCGGGGTTGACTGCAAACACGGAGCTGTACATCTTGACACCGCTGGGCACCCCCAGCAGCGGGACACGGGCATCAATAGCCGAAGTCACGTCCCTGGCTGTCCCATCTCCCCCCACAAAGACCAGTAGGTCCACCCCTCTCTGCACCATCTCGCCAGCTATGCGCTTGGTGTCCTCTGCACTTGTCTCTCTTCCCCCAAGCTTACCCACGACCTCGAAGCCCCCGATGCCGGGGAGCCGCGACACATAGTCTAAACCCATGATGCCCGGGGCTACGAGGAGCTCCACACCCACACGTTCCTGGGCAAGGGCCCTCAGGAAACGGGCCGCCCTGCCTGGGGCCACAGGCTTTGCCCCTCTCTTCAGGGCCTCCTTGTAGGCCTCGCCGTCCGTACCCTTGAGCCCCACCCGACCCCCCATGCCTGCTATCGGGTTGACCAGGAAGCCAAGCCGCAACTTCTGCTCCAGGAAGATAGAGTGGATTAGGTTCTTTAAGAGGCCTACCATTCCGGAGCCTTAAACACCTATTAGTAAAGCATAGAGATATTGTGTAGTGTCGGGATGGGGGATGGGCGGGCCAAGCGTTGTTTGCCCGGGGTGCGGCGCCAGCTACGGTCTCGACTCCCCCTGGAGGTGCCTTCGTTGCGGCTCCCCGCTCCGCATAGAGTATGAGGCTAGAGATGTGGCTAGACCCAGGGGCCAGGGGCTCTGGAGGTACAGGGGCTTGCTGGCGTACACGCCGGAGAGGAGGGTTGTCCTCGGCGAGGGCGGCACACCTCTGGTTGGGAGGGTTTTCAGAGGCGTGAAGCTCCTTTTAAAGCTTGAATATCTGAACCCTACGGGCAGCTTCAAGGACCGTGGCGTGGCCTTCGAGGCTTCCAGGGCTAAAAGCTTCGGCTACCGTGTCCTGGTGGAGGACTCTTCGGGCAATACCGGGCTATCCGTAGCTGCCTACGCCGCCGCTGGGGGCATGGGTGCCAGGATCTATGTTCCCCGAGACGCTCCTGAGGGTAAGAAGAACTTGATCCGCCTCCTCGGCGCACGCCTTATAGAGGCTGGGAGCAGGGCTGAGGCCTCCCGGCTGGCTGTTGAGAGTTTGGGGAGGGGGGACTACTACGTGGCCCACCTTTGGAGCCCCTGGTTTATCGAGGGGGTCTCAACACTCGTATACGAGGCGGCTGAGCAGCTGGGGTGGAAATCTCCCGACGCGGTGGTTGTGCCTGTGGGAAGCGGCTCCCTCCTGCTGGGCGTGGTGCAGGGGTTCGAGAGGCTGGCTGAAGCTGGGCTGCTCCGCGGCGAGGTCCCGAGAATAGTTGCTGTGCAGGCTGGCAGCGTGGCCCCGCTCTACGAAGCCGTTACCGGCAGGCGGGCTAGCCTTGATGATGGAGGGTTTGCAGACGGGATAAGGGTGCCCAGCCCGCCCAGGCTTGGCGAGTTGGTGGAGGTCGTTAGGAAGGGTGGCGGGGTAGTCCTAGTAGGCAGGGCCGACATCGTTTCCGCCCTTAGGAGGCTGGTTTCCTGGGGTTTCCTGGTGGAGCCAACCTCGGCTGCCGCCCTGGCAGGCCTGGCCCGGGCGCTGGAAGAGGGGCTGGTCTGCAGGGGCGAAAGGGTGCTCCTACCCCTAACCGGTAGTGGGTTAAAGATGCATGACAAGCTTTACTCGTTGGTCGGGAGCGGCATGGAGAGGCGTGGGGGCTATTTATACGGTTCGCCCGGCAAAGATTAACTATCCTCAGAGCCCTAGTGTATCCCAGTGGCGCTTAGGCAAGGGGTTGAGGTTGAGTGTTGAGGACATCATTAGGAGCCTGGTAGATGTTATGAGGCGCCCCCACCCGGCCCGGCCCGCCGGGCCCGTCGAGGGGCCTGACTGGCTGTTCGAGGAGGGGTTCGGCCGCATAGTTGTCTCCAGGAAGCTTGAAGGCTTCTCGCTGAGCAGGGCTGAGCCGGGCCCCAGGATGCACCGCGAGATTGCTGGCGTGGATGGGAGCAGCAGGGTCCTCTACTTCGCCCACGGCAACGTGGCGCTTGCCGTCACCACACTACTGTACGGGTCAGGCGGGGCCCACATATACTACACGTATCCTCCCCTGAGGCCCTTCAACACCAGCAGGGAGAGACCAGCGTTGGGCGCCGCTGTTCTGGCCTTCCAGCCAGCACCCGTGGATGCTCCCGAAACTGTGAGTGGTGTCAGGCTCAGACCCCCCTCCTACCGGGGGGCTAGGGTTGGCGAGTTCCTGAGGGAGGCGTTCTACAGGTACGATGCCGAGTACAGCACCAAGATGATGGAGAACGAGGTGAGGGTTCTCCAGGAGAACGAGATGATAGGGTGGGCGTCCAGCAGGCTGGGCACCGGCTCCCTGCTGATGGTCGACGGGCCGCTCTTCAACACGCCCGGGATATTTGAGAGGATGCGGGAGCTGCTGGGGGAGAAACCTTCGAGGCTGAAGGTCTACCTCGAGTCCTGGCTCACCCTGGTCGTCGAGCGAGCCCGCCTGGTGGAGGATGCTGTGAGGAGGGGGGTCGACGTGGTGGGGGTGGTTAAGAGGCTCCATGCCTCCCGGGTCCTGGTGGCTGCCCAGGGTTCAATCCCCGCCATGAACGACCTCTCCCTGGTCCAGCAGATGGTGGGGGGCAGCTCTGCAGGGGCTAAGCCCTACGCCCCCATGCTTCTGGGGCCCCTGGAGACAGTTATAGACCTGGAGGCCTTGGGGCTGGGCAGGTTGGCCAAGTACAGCTACTACGTGGTTTTGCCCCGTCACCCCCTGACGTCAAGGGTCGGGGAGTTCCGTGTCTTTAGGGTGGAGCTGCCTGGCCCCATATTCCGCGACGATGAGAGAAAGGCCCGGGTGCTACACACTGTTCTCTCGGAGGCTTCGAGGAGCCCGGACCACTATCCTAGACCTATAAGCGCTGCCGACAGGGTGTGTAGGAGCGCGGCGGCAAGCCTGGCGGCTCATGTTTATATGAGTCTCTCGGGCTACAGTATACCCAGCTACGACACTCTAAGGGATGCAGGGGAGAGGGGTTTTGGATTTAGAGAGGCTTAAGCGCCTCGAGGGGGTTGCAGCTGAAAGGGTTAGGAGGGCTGAGGAGCTGGCCGCCGCGTACGGGCTGGACCCAGGCACGGGCAGCCCGGTTATAGGGAGGGTTTCGCGCAGCATACCGGCCAGGGTGGAGGAGGGGGAAAACATTGTGGTGGCAGAGCTGGACCCTCTCCTCGTGTTCTCCGAGAAAGAGGTGCTCCTCTCGGTTCTTTCGGTCAATACGTATCTAGGCATAGTGGATGTGAAGACAGGGGAGATAGTCGTAGCCCGCCTCGTGGGGGCTGAGAGGCTGGACGCCGCGTACGGCGCCTACCCCTCGTCCTTCGAGGTCCCGAGGGTGGAGCTCGAGGAGCCTGAGCCCGGCGCGCTTATCAGTGCTCCACGCGTCCACCTACGCCCCATCCTGATATACGACCCTGAGACGGGGGAGAACAAGCAGGCCAGCTACATTGTTGACCCACAGTCGCCGGTGTTCATACCCAACCCTGAGAGGCTTCCAAGCCTTCTAGGCCTCCCCGCCGGTAGGGACGTCGCGGTTGTCGGGGCCCTCACGGTCGGCGACACGCCTATAATAATCAGGGCTGGCGGGAAGACCCTGGGCGCCAGGGTGGGGATACCGTTCCACGCGCTTCTCAAACACGTCTTCGTGGTCGGCACCACGGGTGCAGGGAAGACTACTTTCCTGAAAAACCTGATATATAGCCTGACCAGCAGCGTCGAGGTCTCGGGCACGAGGCCTGTCGTGATGGTTCTCGACGCCAACAGGGACTATCTGGCCACACCCTTCCCTCCAAAGTGGAGGTTTAGGGACGGGCTTGTGGAGGAGAGGGAGAGGAGGCTTGCGGAGGCTGTTTACGGAGAGGGGCCTAAAGGGGGCCGCGACCCTGTCATAATGGTTCCCCTCTCCAAGGACGCAGGGCCTTTGGAGGAGTGGGCGCGCAGCTACGTGGAGGACTACCTGGGCGAGATAGCCGAGGCTGTGGGCTACAGCCTGGAGGTTGAGGAGGTTAGACTGGAGACCCGTGTGGGCGGCTCCCTCGACTACATAGATGTGCATGCCAGGGTTCCAGGTCTCCCCGAGGGCAGGCTTTTCAGGCTCATGCCGTTCGCCCTCGAGTATAGGGGCGATACCCGTAGGGTGCTCTCCATAGACCCCTACATGACCGAGCAGGCCCGCGAGCTTCTCCCAACAATAGTTAAGGCGTTGAGGGAGGTTCTGGACGATAGCAGCGTCTTTGTGAGGTGGTTCACTGAGAGGTATAGGAGGAAGTCGCAGGACGTGTTCCAGAGGAGGCTGACCTCGGCGCTGACGAGCATAGATGTGTCCAGCCTGGAGGGTTTGAAGTCGAGCCTCGACAACAGCGATGTGCAGCTGTACCTGAGGGACGTGACCGGGATACACCCCAGTACCCTGGACAACATTAGGAGGAGGGTGGTTAGCCTGGCCAGCTCCGGGGTGTTCGACGTCCGCCTCCCATCCTCGGTGGGCAGGCTCGCGGTTGGCGAGCCAGACCTCGGCCGTGTCGTGGAGCTGGCTGAAAAGCTGGACCGCCTCGTCATAGTCGACCTATCCTACGCTTACAGGATGGCTGAGGAGAAGGGTGAGGTGGAGCCCGACACCATTGTCAACATGCTTGCATACTTCGTGCTCTCCAAGCTTCTCGGCTACGTCGAGCAGCGCTCCCACAGGATGGTGCTGGTGGTTGACGAGGCGCACAGCTTCTTCCCTGCCGAGAAGGGGCAGAGGGTGAGCGAGTACGCTGTCAGGGTTGCAGGCCTCATAACCAGGCTTGCCAGGCTGGGGAGGAGTAGGGGGCTTGGAATAGTGTTCGCCACCCACAGTACACGCGACGTCAACGACAGGATCCTCCTCCTCACCAACACCAAGGTCGTGTTCAGGGTGGACGAGGGCATGGCGGCAGCGCTAGACCTGCCTGTGGAGTATAGGAGGACGGTTCCCATGATGGGCGATAGGGTGGGAGTGATAAAGTCGTACTACCTCAGGGGAGGTATCGTGAGCTTCAGGACGCCGATGCCGTTTCTGGGCCACAGGGACATCTCGGCTGCCTGAGTAACCTGATATGTGAACGTTACAAGGATATGCAAAACTTTATTAAGAGACTTCTAACCATCCGTGTGCCGAAGGTGCCGAGGAATGAGCGACTTCATAAAAAACCTGAAGTCTAAGCTTGAGAAAAGCGTTGCCCCCATGGGGTACACCGTCCAGCTAAGGACCTCCAAGTCGTTGAGGATAGTGAAGGACAAGGACACCATCATGACCGTTACAGACCGCGGAGAGATGGTTGAGGTAGTCGTCGAGGGCAGGACATACACCTACGACAAGTGGTACACCTCCGCCGACCAGCTAGCAACAGTGATAACCAACTTCTTCGCCCAGCGGCAGTGAGTGTTTAGGGTCTCCTAACCGCAAGCTTACCCCTGGGGGCTCACCCCCTATTTTTCACGCCCTAGCCCTTTCAAGGTTTGGAACCGCAACAGTTTTTAACGCTGAAAAACATTTACGATCGGTGTTGACACGTGTCAACAATGGTGGATCGAGACAAGCTCGAGAAGATAAAAGAGATCCTCAAGAACCTTCACAGGGGCGTAAGCGTCGAGGAGCTGAAAAGGAGGTATGGCGATGTCCTCTCAAGGATCTCGCCCTTCGAGATCCCGCTCATAGAGCAGCAGCTCGTCAATGAGGGACTTCCTGTTTCAGAGATACTGAAGCTCTGCGACCTGCACGTCGAGCTGTTCCGCAGCCAGCTCGTGGGGAGGGGCCTGGAGGGTGTGCCTAAGGGCCACCCCCTAGACCTGCTGGTCAGGGAGAACGAGTATATGCTCAGGTATGCCGAAGTGCTTGGAACCTACGCTGGCGCCCTTCTAAAGGCCGGGGGTGAGGAGTGTGAAAGGCTTCTTAGGAGTATCCGCAAAATTCTCGGAGAGTTGAGGAAGATAAAGATTCACTATAGGAAGAACCAGATGCTGATATTCCCCTACCTGGAGCGGAGGGGTATAGTGGCGGTTCCCAGGGTTCTCTGGGGCAGGGAGGACCAGGTGATGGTTGAGCTTAGGGAAATCTACTCCCTCCTAGAGCAGGCGGAGAAGAACCCGGGGAGAAGTGTAGCGGAGCTGGCGGAGAAGGCGATGGCGCTTTCCAGGGAGATCGGCGAGCTGGTGTTTAGGGAGAACAAGATACTCTACCCAGCCGCTTGGGCCCTGTTCTCCGAGGGCGAGTGGGCAGCCATCCACGAGATGGCTAGGGACATAGGCTACATCGTAGAGGCCGGGGAGGAGTGGAAGCCGTCTGCCCAGCCGGTGCTCCCCTACGAGATCAGCGGTGAGGTGACGGCTGAGCAGGTTGAGAGGCTGCCGCCCGAGTTCAGGGCAGCGGCGCTGAGAACCATGAAGCCCGACCCCTACCAGGTTAGGAGGAGCGGCGACCTGGAGTTCGACACAGGCTTCGCCTCTAGGGAGGAGCTGGAGGCGGTGTTCAGGGTGCTTCCCTTGGAGCTGACCTACGCCGACAGCAACGATAGGGTGAAGCTATACACCAAGAACGTGCGTCTCAGAGGGTTCCCCAGGACCAAGACCATACTGGCTAGGCGCGTAGAGTTCTGCCACCCGCCCAGGCTAGAACGCCTGGTTAGAAGCGTGATCGACGACCTCAAAGCGGGCAGGTATGATTATAGGGAGTTTTGGACCAGGCTGGGCGACAGGATCCTCAGGGTCATCATAGCGGCGGTGAGAGGCAGGGACGGCGATTACCTCGGCACCCTGGAGATAGTGGAGGACCTTACCGAAGTGGTTAACAACCCTGAGGGGATCAAGGAGAAGATCATGGTGCTGTAGCCTTGCGCTCCATATTCGAGCTAGGCTACAAGTACGTTTTTCCCTCAGTCATGAGGATGCTGGTCCTGGAGCTGGAAAGGCTGGGTATGAGGGAGGCCGAGATAGCCAGGAGGCTCGGCATTCCGCGCTCAACGGTCTCCCGGTACCTTTCAGGCGAGAGGGGTGGAATGCTGGAGCTCGGCGACTTGCCGGGTGTAAGGATGGTGGTGGAGAGGCTGGCCTTCCAGGTGAGGGAGGGCGTTGCCGGTGCCGAGGATGTGCAGCTAAGGTTGACGGAGGCTGTTCTCCACGCCCTAGCCGTGAAGGCCCTGTGCAGCCGGCACGCTCTGCTGGACTCGAGGCTTGACCCCGAGAAGTGCAGGGTCTGCCCAACGCTTTTCAAAGGCTATGTTCACGTCGCTTAGAGCAGCGGGGCGTCATACGCCACTAGGGGTCTGCAGGGGTCGCATCCCTCCCCGCCCGCCTCTATCCAGGACTCCGCGTCGGACCTGTACCTGGGCTCAAGGGTTAGTAGCACGTTGATCCACCCAGCCCTTACAGCCTCGCACTTCAGCCTGAACCTTTGGGTCTCCAGCTCCCACGTGTACCCCATAGACTCCCCGCGGCCGGGCCTATCCAGCCTTGCCAGCCTGTAGCCGTCCACCAGTACTTCGGCCGCTATGAGCCTCAGCTGCCCAGCTGCCCTGAACTCGTAGTCCAGCGTGTATATCCCCCTATGGGCCATAGGGTTGGGGAAGCATGCAACGTAGGCACCGCCCTTACCCCTGCAGACAACTATCCTTTTGCTGTCCTCTACCTCTAGGTAGACGTTGCCCCCAACAGGGGTCGAGGCTTCGGCCCTCTCCTGGACACCTCGGTGCGGGTATATGTACACAGCCTCCAGGCCTCCCGGCAAGGGCACCCTATATTCGTCATACTCTACTGGCTCGCCGTTCACCCTCAGCGAGGCTCGGTAGGGGTCGTTGGGTGCCACGATGGTGGCGTAGCTTAGGGGTAGGGGGCGGTCTGAGAGCCGTATGATCCTCCTCTTCTCACGGTAGATTAGGGTCCCATCTCTTTTAAGGTACCACTCCACGCTTCTGGCGACGAAGTGTTCTAGTCCTGCAAGCCTTCTAAGCAGTTCTGCCAGCTCATCCACACCGGCCAGCTCGTCGGAGCCTGGGAGAGGCGTGTAAGGGTTAAGCCTTACAACGCCGTAGACCCTTCTCGTGGCGTACCACTTCTCAGATCTCCCCTCAACCCTCCTCCCAACAAGGCCCAGCCTCTCCAGGCTCCACAGCGCTCTCCTAACCCTCAGATGGTTTGCACCCAGCCTCTCAGCCAGCTCTTCCACAGTCATGCCCGGCTCCTCCGCCAGCATCGAGTAGGCCTGCCAGGCCAGGTCACTGCGGGGTCCGCAGAGCAGGCTCCTATACGCCTCCCTTAGCTCAGGCGGCGTCTCCTCCAGGCTTTTCCTCCAGTAGAGGAAAACCAATCTCTGCACCAACCAGTAATTATGCTGTGTCTGGTAAACACTGTTTCCCCAGGGGATCGCTACACTATTATCCACCCTGCCACACACGTATCCGGGTGGCCGGGGTTGGGTGATGGCAGGCCACGCATACTCCTAGCATACTCCCTGAAGGACCTGGCCGGGACCGGCGTGGCGGAGATTGTAAGGGAGCTAATGGGCATGGACCACCTAGGCGAGAACACCTACACTAGTGGAGACGTGATCCTCGCAGGGTTCCCCCAGGATGTGCTGGAGTTTGAGGTGGTGGAGAGAGCCTTCAGCCCCGCGGAGACCATAGTGCTCTCAAGGCATAGGAGCGAGGCGAGGGTGAAGAGCCTAACGGTCCACCACACTGGCAACCCGCTGCCCCAGGCCCTTGCAGGGGGTAGGCCTAGGGAGCTGGGCGTGGCCAACCCTCCTAGGGCTAAGCAGCTCCTCCAACTTCTAGCCCAAAAAGCGGAGGAGGTAGGCCTGTCCGGGGAGTTTGAGGTGACCCTAGAGGTTACTCATCACGGCCCGACGAGCATAGAGGCACCTATGGTGTTTGTAGAGATCGGGAGCAGCGAGGAGGAGTGGAGGGACCAGCGCGCAAGGAGGGTCATGGCTGAGGCCGTGGTTGAAGCCGTAGAGGGCGGTCTCCCCAGGTGCAGGCCGGCGGCAGGCTTCGGAGGAGGGCATTACGCTAGGAAGCACACGAGGCTTATGCTGGAGTCCGACATATGCTATGGCCACATCTACGCCAAATACGTGTTCAAGGCAGGCGTAGACGACGACATGCTGAGGGCGGCCTTCACCAGGTCCATACCGCAGGCCCTTCTAGCCATAGTTGAGAAGAAAGGGGTTGGCTCCGGGGACAGGGCGAGGATAGTCAGTATAGCTAGGTCGCTCGGCGCCGAGGTCCGATACATCTAGCCTCGGCACTTGGAATTAATATTTCTAGGCACAAAATACTGGTGGGTCAAGCCTTGGCCAGAGTTCTGGAACCCGTCGTGCTGGCTCTGCTTCTAGCGGCCTCGGTCGCTGGCTATTTGCACCTAACCTCACGCTACGGCATGCTTCCAGGGATCGACGGGCCCTACTACGCTATCCAGGTTAGAAGCTTAGCGGAGACAGGCAGACTGAAGTACCCTGACCCGCCCCTAACCTTCTACGTAATGTACCTGGCCTACAAGGCCACGGGCGACTTGTTTTCGGGGGTCCGCTTCGGCGTCTCCCTAATGACCAGTGTGGCGTCGATCCCCATATACCTGCTGGTGAGAAGGCTTACGGGTTCCCGTTCCGCAGGCCTGGCATCGGCCATAGTGTTCCTAGTGGCCCCTCATGAATTCAGGCTGCTCGGAGACTTCATGAAGAACTCGTCCGGGCTGGTCTGGCTCTCCGCCTACCTCCTGCTTGCCCACCGCTCCGGACCCCTGGATCCGAAGAGGCGTGTGGCGACCTATGTTTACTGTCTAGCGCTATTCATGCTGGCCGGCCTCACCCACGTTCTGGTCTACGGGTTTATGGTAGTCTACACTGTTCTGCTTGTAGCCCTCCAACTCTTAGTGTACAGGGATCGAAGGGAGCCTTTCTATGAGGGGGCCGCAGCTCTGGCTTTAAGCCTGGCCGTGTTCTACGCCTACCCGGATCTCCAGGGAGGGGATCTGGGGAAGGCGTTTAACATAGCTGGCAGGGTTTTCTCCTCGATAACCCGGGGTGCCCTGGCGGGGCTCCTCCAGGCCCAGGGCCTCGCAGCGCCCTCAAGCCCTCCCTGGTCTTCCCAGTTCCTGCTGCTGGACTGGCTCGCGGCAATCCTTTTGCTGGTGGAGTCGTACATACTGTATAGGAGGGACTACCCGAGGTATGCGCTGGGGGTAGCTGCCCTGGGCCTAACCCTACTCTCCTTCACCCTCCCGCTGATCCCACGCCAGTACCTCTTCCGCTTCGACCTAATGGGCGGCGTGCCTCTAGCTGTAGCACTGGGACTGGTGGTGGGGCTCCTGGGGGAGGGCATCATGCGAATCCTCACAGCTGTAGCGGTGGTGGGCCTAGTCCTGGTCCCCGGGCTTTCAGCTTCCTCGCGGGTTGCTCCAAGCGTACCACCCGAAGCCTACCACGAGCTCCAAGCGGCTGTGGACATTGTTTCGCGGGAGAGCCCCGACGCCTGCTACCTGGCTAGAAACGTAAGGCTGAGGTACTGGCTAGAAACACTTGTCAGCAGTGTTAACGAGGAGCCCGGCACCTGCTACCCACTAGTGGTGATTGACTACGTTTCGCGCCAGCCCCCACCCCAGGCTAGGGTGCTGTTTAGGGGCCGGTTCGTGATTGCATGGACCCGCTGAGCTGTGAAAGCATTATTTACTCCGGGTATGCCTGAATCCCCTGGGATCGTTGTTGAAGGTGCTAGTGGTTACGGGGAGGCTTGCCGAGCGTCAGGTGAGGGCCTCCCTCAGAACGGCTCCTCGAGGAATGATGGTCGACGTGCTCGTCCTCCCGATACCTGTAGCCGCCATGATCTCCCCCGACGTGCTGGAGAAGAGGCTCCCCCAGGCTAAGGCCAGAAGCTACGATGTTGTGCTGGTCCCCGGAATGGTTCCCGGAAGCTTTGAGAGGCTTTCGGAAAAGCTGGGCATTGAGGTTTGGAAGGGGCCGCGCAGGGCATCGGACCTCCCCCTGGTGCTTGAAGCCCTGGCGGAGGGTGTACGCTTATCGCCTGACACACCTGCCGACGAGATTCTGAGGGACAGGGTTTGGAGGAAGATCCGCACCCTACTCGTCGAGGCAGAGAAGAGCTGCAGCCCCGGGGCTAGGGTCTCCGAGCTATGCATACCCAGGCGGCCTCCCCCTATAAGGGTGCTCGCCGAGCTGCCGCCCAGCCTCCCCCTAGAGGCCGTCGAGGCTGAGGCCCGCAGGCTGGCTAGAAGCGGGGCCGATGTGGTCGTAGTGGGGCTTGGATCGGAGCATGGGGAGGGCGAGGCGAGGGAGAGGGTGAGGCTAGCTAGAAGGGCTGGGGTGCCCGTCGGCGTTGACTCCAACTCGGACGAGGCCGTCAAGGCGGCGGTGGAGGAGGGTGCCGCAATTGTCTTCAGCCTGAACGTGGAGAGGGCTGGGAGTCTATCCGACTACGCTGATAGGGCGGCATTCGTCGTCATTCCCTGGAGGGAGGGGGTGCCGCGCGACCCGGGGATGAGGCTCGCTCTTCTATCGGAGACTATTAGGACGGCTGAGAAGCTGGGCTACAACAACCTACTGGTAGACCCGGTATTGTTCCCCCCGGCCCACGGCTTGGCGGAAAGCATACCGCTATACGTGGAGGCGTCCAAGAGGTTCCCGGACCACCCATTGCTAGCGGGGCTCAGCAACGTCACGGAGCTCGTGGACATGGACAGTCCGGGCGTCAATGGAGTAATGACGGCTCTCCTCGCCGAGGCAGGGGTCTCAGCCCTCCTAGTAACCGAGGAGAGCTGGAAGGCCCGGGGAAGCGTTGCCGAGACGAGGATAGCGGCTGCCATGGCGTCGGCGGCGCTGCTACTCGGTTCAACACCTAAGGATCTGGGGATAGACCTGCTGGTGTTGAAGGAGAAGAGGCCCAGGGGCCAGTCGGTCGAATTCAAGGCTGGGAGGGTGGTGGAAGAGCCTCGCCGTTTAGAGGAGCACACTTTGGACCCGGCGGGCTACGTTAGGATCCAGGTTAGAGACGGCTTGGTGGAGGCGTGCTTCTTCAAGTATGGCGACCAGGACCCGAGGCTCTGCGTCCGCGGGACCCACGGGCTTACAGTGGCCCGCGTCTTGGTTAGGGAGGCAGGCATACGCGACCCCAGCCATATCGCTTATCTAGGCTATGAACTGGCCAAAGCTGAGATAGCGGCTAGGCTTGGGAGAAGCTATGTGCAGGAGGAGGATCTTTTCCACCCACCCTCCGAGAGGCTGAGGCTCCTCCCCTAGCCCCTGGTTAGAGCTTCACCACCCTGGCCTTGACACTCTCCAGGTCCAGGAGGGCTACGCTGGGCTTTCCGTAAAGGTATCCATACGTCTCTCCAGGGTTCAGGATGAGCGTGTTGCCGATGCTCCTATTGTCGGCCTGGTGGGTGTGGCCGTAGAGGACGGCGTCAAACCTGCCCGACGCTGCTAGTGCTTCCACTATGGTTAGCGTGTTTTCCTTCGATCCAAACCCGTGGGTCAGGAGCAGCTTGCGGCCCGCTATCTCAAGGGTTATGGGAGGCTCATGTATAGCATACCCAGCCTTCTCCGCCACTGCTCTCAGCAGCCTTTTTTCACCATCATTATTGCCGTAGACTATCACCGCCCTCGCCTTCAGCCACTCAGCCATACGTCTAACAATGAAGGGTGCTATCACGTCGCCTAGGTGGATCACCAGCTCGACGCCCTCGGAGTTGAAAAGCTCGGCGGATCTCTCGACGTTGTGCATGTTGTCGTGAGAATCGCTCATGACCCCGACCAGCAAGGCTTCTCCCCCCACCCTTTAGCCCGCTGGAACGATAAATTTGCTGCCCGCCAGGCTTCTTCCAAGCGGCACCCCTTTTACGCCTCAGCCGATATGATATAGTGGTGTGCATCGTGCCTCTCTCATCCATAGAGGAGGTAAGCCTAGCCTACGGGCTGGACCACTTCGAGATTGACGGGCCCTACAGGCTGCTGCTCCGCTACTTTCTGGGCAGGGAGCCGGAGCTAAGGGGTCTCGGCAGGTTTGCTGGTACAGAGGTTTACGAGGTTGGCTACAGGGTTGACAGGGTTGGACAGCCGCTCCTCTACACGTGGAGCGTTGAGGGTGTGAGGAGGGATGTGGTCTGGCTGGACCCCGCTGAGCGGAGGGTGTTGGAGGAGCTGGTTAGGAGGTTCGCGGTTAACCAGGCTCCCTACAGGGGCGGGTCTTGGCACGAGCACTACGCTGGCATATACCTGGTTGGGGATCCGGGGCTGGCCTGTGTGCTCACGATAACGATGCAGACGGCCTACACGCTCTACAAGTATGGCGGCGATCTGAAGAACTACTATGCCAACCTCTCAGGGATAGGGGAGCCCCTAATGTGGGGTGCCACCTGGTTCACAGAGGTCCAGGGGGGAAGCGACCTCGGTGCGAACACCACCGCTGCTGTTAAGGGTAATGACGGGGTGTGGAGGCTTACCGGCTACAAGTACTTCGCCAGCGGCGCCGGGATAGCGGATCTAGCCCTGGTCACTGCCAGGATCCCTGGCTCGAGGCCGGGGGCTAAGGGGCTTAGCCTGTTCCTGGTGCCGAGGCTTAACAGGGAGGGTGAGCCCAACTACGCTATACGGAGGCTGAAGTGGAAGAGCGGTACTGTAGCAGTGCCCACGGGGGAGGTAGAGCTCATGGATTCCGAGGCCTACCTGATAGGGGAGGCTGACAAGGGGATATACTACACGCTGGAGAGCCTCATGGTGTCAAGGCTTTCCAACTCTATGGGGGCCCTAGGCGTGGCCAGGAAGGCCTATCTTGAAGCCTACCTATACGCCTTGAGGAGGAAGGCGTTCGGCAAGAGGCTGGTGGAGCACCCCCTGGTGGTCAGAGACCTCCTCGAGATGGAGGCTGAGCTGGAGGCGGCCATGGCCCTAACCATGAAGGCTATAAGCCTCTTTGACCGCGCCTGGAGGGATACGCCGCCCTACAGCGACGCCTACCACTACGCCAGGCTTCTCACCCACATAGCCAAGAACGTGACGGCGGAGATGGCTTCCAGGGTCACCCAGGCCGCCATGGAGCTTTTCGGAGGCATAGGCTTCCTCCACGAGTTCCCCGTCGAAAGGTGGCACCGCGAGGCCCTGATAACACCCATATGGGAGGGGACCAGCAACATCCAGGCCCTAGACATGCTGGAGGTCATGGAGAAGAAGGGAGCTCACAAGGCTCTGCTCCAGGAGCTCGACGAGCTGGCAAGAGATTCTCCTGACCCCAGCCTGGCCAGGGCGGCGCTCGACCTGGCGGAGGAGGCCCTTAGAGTAGCGTCAACGCCGGAGTCTGCAGTGTTTAACGCCAAGGAGGTGCTCCGAATGCTGGGCTCCTCCACGGCGATCCTCCTGCTGCTCGACGCCTCCGCTAGGGTGGGGGACCCCGCGGCTGCACACGTGGCTAGGACATACTATGAGTCCAGGGTTCTCGGCAAGCTAAGGTCCCCGCCGCCCCGGGACGCTGTGAACAGTATTCTGAGCCTTAGGGGCGGGCTCCCCCACCCTTAACCCTATACTTCTCCCTCGAAGAAGCCATTTAGCCTCTCAGCTATACGGGCGGCCTCTTCAGTGAACTTCTCGGCCTTCTCAGGCGAGTAGGCTGCCCTGCCAGCAACTATGGTGTAAACCACGTCGCCGCCGGTCGCGGCGTAGACCAGGGCTGAGACCAGGTTGTCGGGCCTTAGGGGCTGGAGGTGTAGCCTCGAGGCGTCCAGCAGCACGAGGTCGGCCTCGTATCCTGGCTTCAGGCGTCCAGCCCTGACGCCCATGATCTCGGCTCCTCCAAGCGTGGCTGCTCTCAGCACGTGGAGGGCCTTAACCCTGGTGTCCCAGTAGCTGTGCCTCTGGAGCAGCACTGCAGCCTTCATCTCCCTGAACATGTCGAGCACGTTGTTGGACGCTGCTCCGTCCGTGCCTAGCCCCACAGTCACCCCTTTTTCCTGGAGGTCGTGGAGGGGGAGGAACCCGGCGGTGGCTAGCTTCATGTTAGAGACGGGGCAGTGGGCTATGGTGGCCCCCGCCTTGGCCACGGCCTGGTATTCCCAGCTGGTGGCCCACCCCATGTGGACCAGGTGCACCCTCTGGCTGAGGAGCCCGGCGTCTCTAAGTGCCTCGACTGGGAACTTCCCGTACCTCTGCTTTACAGCGTACACCTCCCTCCGCGTTTCGGCAGCGTGCATCTGGAGCCTCACCCCTATCTCGCCAGCTATCTCGAGGCCCTTTTCCACAGCCTCTATGGGGGCCGCGTAGAGGGAGTGAACGTTGACTATAGGCTTCACAAGCTTAAGCTTCTCAAGGCCCTTAGCCAGCCTCACGGTCTCCTCGGCCCACTTGTCGATGCTTGTCATGTTCTCCAGCATGACGGGGCCTACCAGGGCCCGTATGCCCAGCTCCTCCGCAGCTTTGGCGGTCTCCTCCGGGTAGAAATACATGTCCACGAACCCGGCTGTGCCTGAGGAGAGCATCTCCATGATGGCCAGCCTAGAGGCTTCGTGGATGACCCCGGGCGTCAGCCTCTTCTCGGCCCTCCAGACCCGCTGCAGCCACTCCTCGAGGATGGCGTCGTCGTGAAATCCCCGGAAGAGCGCCATGGCTGCATGCGTGTGGGTGTTGTAGAGGGCTGGCATGCAGACCATGTGATCGGCATCTATAATTGTGCCGGACTTGCCGCTGCACTCGCCCAGGCAGGTTATCTGGCCGCCCTCAAGATAGATATCCACATCCCTTAGAACCCCTTCTACAGGGTCGAGGGCGAAGCGGCACTGGCGGACAAGTATGGGCTCCATTCTCTCCAGCCTTGCCCAAGGGCCTGTTTTACCTCATTGAAACAATGGTTGCGGATTTAAACTTTACCAGGCCAGTGGCCGGTTCTCCCAGCACCTTCCAAGTCTATGCCGCCTGCAACTATATGGGCAGCGCCCAGCACGGCCAGGGCTCCCCACTATATGTTGTTAGGGCTGAGCTGGGCACGGCGAAAATGCAATGTGGATTAGCTCTGCAAGGGTGCCCCAGTGATGCGCAGAACTACAGCTACCAGGATAGCCCCCAGCAAGCTCGGCGCCGGGCTCGGCGAGCACTGTGCTCTCAGCCACTAGTAGAGCTGAAACTATCTAGGATTAGCAGTCCTGCCACGGAGAGCGCTTCTCAGAGCCTCTAACGCTCCCATCTAAGTTCTCCTAGATGCTCCTAGGGTATAGGGGCTTCTGGAGGCCTGGCGGATGCCCCATGAAGGGTCTGGCGGAGGGCTCTGCCGCCGCCCCGTGGCATAGCTCCTCCAGGTTCTCCATGTAGCGGAGGATCCTCGCGTAGCCGGCCACGAGGTTCTCCGCAGCCTCTTCCTCGCCGTGTTCCAGGAGCTTCCTGGCAGCATTGTAGATGAAGTCGGGGACGAGTCTCCGCGGCAAATGGTGTCTCCTCAGGACTTCAGCGAGCTTCTCCTCTCCAGTCACGGGTTTTCCCAATCGAGAATATATTGCCTGGGCTATTCTATAAATTGTCGCCCGTCTTTGTGGAGAGGCCTCGACAAGAGATGGGCTGGACTAGAGGGTTTTGAGGAGAAGGCTCCTCATCACCTATATCTATATGGAGATGACACTAACAATGAACGGTGGCGACAGGTGGAGGACAGGCTGGTCGAAGAGTACCTGAAGGCCCTCATGCACCCGGTCAGGAGGATGATTATACGGCTCCTAGCCGAGAAGGGGAGCCTAACCTACAGCGAGCTCATGAGGCTCACCAAGGTCGAAGACTCAGGGACCTTCGGCTTCCACCTCAGAGGCTTGAGGGGCCTGGTCAGGAAGAATGAGGAGGGCGAGTACGAACTGACCCCCGAGGGCTGGAAGGTCTACAGGGCGCTGAAACACTTGGAAAACCTGGGAGGAGAGGTAAGGGAG
>JALURJ010000032.1 GCA_027016915.1 Desulfurococcales archaeon
TTATAGGCGGCAAGAGGGGCAACCCGAGCCTCGTGAGAGTGTACCGTGTTGTTGCAGCGCCCGGGGAGGAGAGGCTGGAGCAGCTGGTGTCCCTCGTACTGGGAGGGGTTACGCTGACCAGGGAGCTTCGCAGCTTCTCCCGTGTGTATAATCCTAGGACCATAGGGGTACAGGTTGCTGGCGGGCCCGAGGATCTGGAGCACATGGTGGACGCCCTCTACAGGGCCCTGAAGGCGAGACTCGTCCTTGAGGGCGCCAGGCTCGACGAGTACGACGTCCTTGTAAGGGTTAGGAGGGGTGAGCGCGGCTTCCTAGTGTTCTTCATCAGCCCCGCCACGGGCAGGCCCTGTGGCCCCATACTCAGGGTCTTGAGGCTGGTGGACCATGAGAAGGGTGTACGTGTGCCTTGAGCTGGAGGGGGAGGAGGAGAAGCTTAAGGCCCTTAGAAGCGCCTTGGAGCCCGAGATCCTCAGCCCGCCCGGCGAGAAGGGCGAGGCGAGAATCGTGCTTAAGGGCGGGAAGCTCGTCCTGGAGATGTGGTCCGACAGCATAGGCGGTGCAAGAGCACTTATTAACTCATACCTCTACCTCTTAGCAAGTGCAATGAACTCGCTTGAGGAGGTGGAGAAGGCTTGACCGAGCAGTTGCCGCCCGAGCTTCAGCACCAGGTCATGAAGCTCCAACAGCTCCAGGACCAGCTTGTTAGGGTGTCCCAAGAGCGCAGCATACTTGAAGCCGAGCTCCGGGAGGTAGAGCGGGTTCTCAACGTTCTCGACGGCCTTCCCGAGGACAGCACCGTGTACAGGAGCGTCGGCTCTGTTCTCGTGAAGGTGGAGAAGAACCAGGTCGAGAAGGAGTACAGCGACAGGAAGGAGATACTCGAGATACGGCTCAACAAGCTGAAGGAGCAGGAAAATCTCCTCAAAGAGCAGATCAAGAAGGTGCAGGAGAAGATCAAGGAGCTCAGCTCCAAGAACTACATGGTAGGAGCTGGAGGCAAAGGTGCTTAGAGGGCATGCCGGCTAAACCCGTCAGGATAGGGCTTGGAAAGCTAAGGGTTGACGAGGACCTCCTAGAGGCCCTCGCCCTGGAGGCCGAGAGGGCCGTAATGGACTCCCTGTCCAGACACGGGAGGAGGCTGTCCAGCTCCAACGTGCTCGTGGACCTCGACTACAGCGGCGGGGTCTTGAGGGTCAACATTGAGGTTGAAGCCTCAGGCCTCGGGCTAGGCAACCTCTCCTATGACGAGGCTGTTGAGGAGGCTATAAGCGAGGGCTTCAGGGCCGTGGAGGAGAAGCTTAGAAGCCTGGTGTCAGGGACTGAGGGCAACGGGCCCCGGTCATAGGATGTTAGCCATGGCCAGCGCCGCCGACAGCTTCTCCAGGCTTCGGGAACTTCTAGCCCAGGCTTCGAGAGTAGCTGTTGTCACGCATAGGAACGCTGATCCCGACGCCTTGGGGGCGGTGGCCGGGCTTCTCCGGCTCTGCAGACACCTGGGTGTGGAGTGCGACTGCATTCTCCCTGAAGGGCTCAGCGCGGCGTCCAAGAGGCTGCTCGAGGCGCTTAGAGCCGAGATGCGGTGCCTCGACACCCTCCAGGGGGGCTACGACCTATATGTGATCGTGGACACCTCTAGCCCTGACCAGCTGGGCAGTTTTTCACGCATAACGGGGGAGGATACAGGTTATGTGGTCGTGGATCACCATAGTGCCAACCAGCTGGTGGAGGGCGCTGTTCTAAGCATCTACGACCCAGACGCCCCTTCCTCATCCGAACTTGTAGCATCACTGCTCGCCGAGTCCAGCGCAGAGGTCGAGGGTTGGGAGGCAGGCCTGCTGCTGGGAGGCATACTCTACGATACGAGGAGGTTTCTTAGAGCGCGGAGGGAGACCTTCACGGCAGCCGCCTACCTGCTGGGCAGAGGCGC
>JALURJ010000033.1 GCA_027016915.1 Desulfurococcales archaeon
CCTAATATCCGTGCCTGAGACCGGGTTCACAACTATGCCTACGGTGCCCAAAGCTTGTGCCCGCCCCTCTAGTGTCAGGGCGGGTAAAAAATGGGTGGTTTGAATTGTTTACTCCTCGACCTCCAGCTCCATGAGGGGGTCTCCCGGCTTCACCTTGGAGCCCTTCTTGGCTATGATCCTCTTCAGCGTCCCCGATGCTGGTGAGGGTACCTCGACCTTTATCTTCGACACCATTATTAGGCAGACTATGTCCCCCTTGTTGACCTTGGAGCCCTCGGCCTTGTACCACTCGGCCACTATCCCTTCCCCGTGCTTCTTGTAGTCCCAGAGCTCCGGCACCTCCACTATCAACGCCGGCACCCCTCGCCGCCTGCTGTTCTGGTTAGTCTACAAGGCTTTTAACTGCTTCAACTATCCTCTCAACGGATGGCAGCACGTAGTTCTCCAGGGGCCTGCTGTACGGTATGGGCGTGTCTGGCACAGCGAGCCTCTTGAACGGCTTCTTCAGGTAGGTGAAGGCCTCCTCCAGAGCAACAGCGGCTATCTCGCCTGTGAACCCGTAGCTCCTGTAGTCCTCGTCCACCACTAGGAGCCTCCCGGTCTCCTTGATGCTGTCCACTATGGTCTTCCTGTCCAGGGGGACCAGGGTCCTAACGTCTATGACCTCGACGCTTATACCCTCCTTCTCCAGGATGCTTGCAGCCTCCAGGGCCCTGTGCACCATGAGGGCGCTTGCCACCACGGTTACGTGCTTGCCGCTCCTAACCACCCTGGCCTTCCCGAAGGGTATGGTGTAGGGCTCCTCGGGGACGTGGGTTATCGCCGTCTCGGGGTAGGGCATCCAGGGCAGGCCTAGGAGGCCCTTGTGGAACATGTAGACAACCGGGTCGTCCTCCCTTATCGCCTGGACCATTAGGCCCTTGGCGTCGTAGGAGTTGGAGGGCACCACCACCTTGAGGCCTGGGACGTGGGCGAAGAGGGCGTATAGGACCTGGGAGTGCTGGGCCGCGTCGTTGTAGCCTCCGCCCATTGCCATGGTGAGCACTATGGGCATCTTCACCTGGCCGCCCGACATGTAGTGGTTCTTCGCCATGTGGTTGAATATCTGGTCGAAGGTCACCCCCATGAAGTCGACGAACATCAGCTCGACCAGGGGCCTCATACCGACGGCTGCGGCGCCGACTGCTGCGCCTATGAAGCCTGCCTCCGATATGGGTGTGTCCCTTATCCTCTCGGGCCCGTACTTCTCGTAGAGGCCCTGGGTTACGCCGAATATCCCTCCGTAGACGCCGACGTCCTCGCCCATGTAGAAGACCCTCGGGTCCCTCTCCATCTCCTGGTCTATGGCCTCGGCTATCGCCTTGTACATGGGGAGCTTCCTCTCCCCCTTCAGCAGCTCCTCGAAGCTCGGCTCAGCGTGCCTCGCCAGCTCCTCGGGCGGCAGCGGCTTGACGGCGAATACGTCTTCCAGGGCCTCCTCTGGGTCGGGGTAGGGGCTCTCCCTCGCAAACTTCATAGCCTCCTCAACGGCTGCCTTCGCCCTACCAACTATCTCTTTGTCGAGGTCCTCGTCTAGCCACCCCCTGTCCATGAGCTGCTGCTTAACCCTCTTGAGGGGGTCCTTCCTCCAAAGCTCCTCTATCTCCTCCTTGGGCCTGTAGACCTGGGGGTCCCCTTCGAAGTGGCCGTAGAGCCTGTAGGTCTCTATCTCGATTAGGGTTGGGCCCTCACCTCTCCTAGCCCTCTCAACGGCCTTCTTGGCCGCCTCGAACATGGCGAAGAGGTCGTTGTCGGGAACGAATATCCCGGGTATCCCGTAGGCGGATGCCCTGTCGCTGTTTCGCTCAACCGCCGTGGACTTGCTCTTGGGCACCGATATGGCCCACTTGTTGTCCTCTATCACGACTATCAGGGGG
>JALURJ010000034.1 GCA_027016915.1 Desulfurococcales archaeon
TGTCTATAAGTTCCCTCACCCTGTCCGCAGGGCCTCTCACTACTATCAGCTCCAAGCACTTGTCGCTGGAAACATGGATATGGAAGGCCCCTACAACCACGTCGAGGAAGCCGTGCTGAGCCTCGGTCACGGCATGCTCGGCCCCATGCTCGTGGGTTTCGTAGAACACGGCCACGGCACCATACAAGTTTCCCCTGGCCTCGCTTAGAGCTGAGTGCTCGGAAAAGTAGGATTCCAGGGCTGCCACTATGAGGCTGGACCTATTGGTTATGCCCCGCGTTTTCATGAAATCCTCCATCCTCCTCACGGTATCCTGGTCGAGGGACACGCTGATCCTAACCACACCCATAGGCTAGCGCCTCCCCTCGGAGCACTTATGAGTAATTACGTTGTTACTCAAAATAAATAAGATAGGTGACTGTGGAAAAGAGGTGCACCGGTTGGCCAGCGTCGAGGACATGGTTTTGGCTTATCTCAGGGAGAACCCAGGCTCAAACCCGAGAAGGATAGCCGATGCTCTCGGCCTCAGCCTCAACAGGGTCAGGGTGGCCCTCCTCAAGCTGAGGGATAGAGGCCAGGTTATCAGGACGTCGAGAGGCTACGTGGCTGTGGTCCAGCCTCGGGACCTGAGCGCCTACCAGGCGAGGGGTGCCCCAGCCTCCACTGCTGAGCTGAAATCCGCCGGAGCTACCTCGAGGCTCGATGCCCTAGAGAAGAGGGTTAGCATTATTGAAGCTAGGCTCGAAGCGCTGGAGGAGGCGCTTACTAGAGTAGCAGAGGAGCTTGAAAAGCTGAGAAACAGGCTTAGGGGCAAGGGAAAGGTTCGGGGAGGCTCCAGGAGAGGTAGTCCAAGAGCCAGAGAGTTAGGAGAAGTCCTTGCCGAGAAAAGAATTATACCCCTAGACGAGGCCAGGAGGTATGCAATCTACAGATCTCTCAAAGACTACCTGGACTCCGGGGAGGCCGTGGTTATAGGCGGGCTGGTGGTCCAAAAGGAGTTCTACGAGGAGTTCAAATCCAGATTCCCCCTGCCAGTGGAGGCTGTTTCTAGGCTTGAAAGGGAGGAGAAGATGCTCCTAGACGCTATGGTTTCCGAGGGGCTAGCATACCTCCATGCTGGGAAGGAGTATAGGCTTGTCTAGCCTCCACGCGTAAGCCTGAGCGCCAAGGGAAGCAGCTGCCACCCATGCTTCAGCACTCCGAGCGAACCTCTGGCAGCGTCCCTTTCGCAGAACTTTTCGAACCCGTCAGGCCTAACCCTCGCCCAGGAAACCATGAATGGCACAGGGTCGCCGCTATGCGCCCTCAGCCTCCACGGCGTAGCGTGATCCGAGGTTACTAGAAGCGCCACCTCCTTCAAATCTATGTGATTCAGCAACGGCTGGATGTAATGCTCGTCGATCAACTCTATTGCCCGGGTCTTACCCTCAAAATCGCCGTCGTGGCCCGGCTCGTCGGGACCCTTAAGGTGCACATAGACAGCATCATAGTCCCTAAGGAGCATCAGC
Organism: Desulfurococcales archaeon; assembly: GCA_027016915.1. Taxonomy (GTDB): domain Archaea; phylum Thermoproteota; class Thermoprotei_A; order Sulfolobales; family WAQK01; genus WAQK01. The sequence continues at coordinate 1,509 of JALURJ010000034.1, forward strand.
GTTAAGCGTAGCCTGTCGGAGAGCATCTCCTCCCTGCTCCCCGACATCAGGGTCTCTACAGGCTGCATCCCTGCAGCCACAGCTATCCCCTTCTCTACAGGCATCTCTGTAATGGCTGCGAACCGCATGCCGTATTTCTCGCTAATGGGCTTCAGCTTCGGCGTCTCCGAGCCAGCGTCCCTGAGGAGAACCATGTTTGCCTTGAGCAGGCCGCGCCTCACCCTCTCCAGATTCACTGGGTGAGCTTTCAGCACTTCGTGCGACTTCCATGTAAACTCGTTGGCCAGCTTCGCTGCTAGCCTAGCTTCTTCAGTGTCCTTTAGGGGTCTGGCCTCCCTCACCCTGCGAGGCGGATTAGGCACGGCCTCCGATATACTTCCCCTCCTGACATACGC
>JALURJ010000035.1 GCA_027016915.1 Desulfurococcales archaeon
GTTCACAACCCTCAACCCCTTCAGCCTAGCAGCCAAAGCAGGAGGCACACTATGGTTGCTCCCACTACTCACAAACACGTCGTAGCCCCGAGGCACCCTCCAAAGGCTCTGCCAACCCGCCTTCAGAAGCCCGGGGATAGCCTTCCACAGCGGGTCACGGGGCCCCCTAGCCTTCCGCGTATACGCTATACGGCCATACCTCTCCACCTTCGACGCAGTCCACCGGTCGCCCTCGGGAACCAGGAACAGCATCTCAGCCCTGCCCACAAGCCTCTGCGCCAGCGCAACAGCGTAGCCGGTGTGTCCGCCCCCGCTCGCCGTGAGTATAATCTTTGGCATCTCCTTGCCCGGCCCCGGTATGGCTGGCTAAACTTATAACTCGTTCGCACAACCCACCCCCGGGAGGAAGGTATCAGGTATGAACATGGCTAGGGACAGGGCTGTCATTATACTTGGGCTGGACGGCGTATCACTGCATGACCTAGAGAGGATCGCTGGGTGGGGTGCTACACCATACCTGGCTGGGATACTTGAGAAGTCGTACAGGAACTCGCCCAGAGTCTTCATACCCTACACGGCTCCCAGCTGGACCAACATAGCCACAGGCGTCAACCCAGGCAAGCACAACGTCTACGATTTCGTGAAGCCCTCGCCCAGCGGAGAGCTACGGGTGACTAGGCCAGAAGAGGTCATGTATCCCAGGATCAACGAGATGCTGGCTATGCGCGGCCTTCCAAGCATAGCTTCCAACCTTCCCTACATCTATCCTCCCCTCCCCAAGCGGCGCTATTCTATAGCCATATCCGGCTGGAGTAGTCCCAGACTTAGAGCCTGGCCCCCCGAGGTATATTCCCATCTCCGAGGCGTTGTCAAGGATCTCGGACCCCCTAAGGCAGCAACTCTCTCTGGCTTCGTGGAGGAGGCCACCCGCATCCTGGAGGCCAGGCTAGCAGCAGAGCTGGAAATTGCTGAGAAGTATGATTGGAGACTCTTCTTCACAGTTATCTCCCAGACCGACTGGGTCTTCCATAACTCTTACAGCCAGGTTATGGAGAGGAGGATGCCTGAGTTCAGGAAGCTGTTAAGCGTGGTTGACGGGTTCCTGAGAAGGCTCTCCGGCCTGGCTAGCGGGGAGCCCATGATCATACTGGTCTCTGACCACGGCTTCTCAACCGTATACCTGTCCCTCAACATTAATGTGGCTCTTATGAAGATGGGTTTGCTGAAGCAGAAGGCTGAGCCGCTGACCCTCAGGGGCCTTTTCTCCCTCACCCTCAGGAGGGTTTCGACAGCTATGCCGCGACTCAAACATGCGCTGAAGTACCCGGTGAAAACCGTTATGCAGGCGCTGGGCATGGATGTAGGGCTATCACGGGACCGGGTGACACGTTCAATAGACTACGCCAGGAGTGCTGCCTTCATGGCGTCTCCCTACTATATCTACCTTAACAGCGGGCTTAGCGGGGAGCAGCGTAGACGGGTCAAGACGCTCGTCGAGACCCTCCTCCGCAGCGCTTCCAAGCTGCTCCCATTCAGGCACTATAGGCGCGAGGAGTTCTTCCACGGCCCCTTCGTGGGGAACGCCCCGGACTATGTTGTTATACCGGGGCCGGGCCACACTTTTTCCGTCAGGCTCCTTTCCGACAGGGTGGTGGAGCGGGGGTACTGGAACATTCACGCTGATCCAGGCTTGGTGGCGATGTACGTGCCTGGAGGGCAGGGCAAAATATACCCCGGTCTCAGGGAGTTCGACGTTGTGCCAGCAGCGCTATACTATCTGGGCTTGGAGGTGCCCAACGACAGCGACGGCACTGTGCCCGGCTTCCTCAGGGAGTTGTTGGGGGAGAATGTGAGGTTTGGGAACTATAGTGGTGTGTATAAGGGTGCC
>JALURJ010000036.1 GCA_027016915.1 Desulfurococcales archaeon
ATACTGGCTCTAGCACCGCTGCTACCAGCTTATACGAGCCTACTACCCCTACTAGCACTATCCTATGGATTGCTATTGGCGTCGTTCTTCATGGGGCAACCGGCTAGGATGACATTCCTAGCAAGAAGCGTGAGGGGCGAGAGGCTGGGCTCAGTAATCGGGATAGTATCCAGCGCCATGAGCGCCTCGAGGCTCGTAGGCCCCACGCTCGCTGGTTTCGCGGCGGAGATCCTAGGCTACAGGGAGGCCTTCCTCATCCTAGCGGCATTAGCGGCCGCGGGGCTCGTAGCCTTCATGGTCCTATCAGTTGACCCTGAAGGGGAGAGGAGGGGCGCTAAGGGCAGCCTTCTAAAGGCGTACGCGAGAGCCCTCAAACCCAGCAGGGGCTTCACAGTGATACTGGGGTTCGTGGCGCTGGATAGGATCTCCTGGAGCCTATGGTTCCCGATGCTCTCGGCCTTCCTATACCTCAGAGGCCTGAGCGAGGCCGAGGTAGGAATGCTCATGAGCCTAATGGGAGTAACCAGGACAGTGGGGCTCCCAATAGCTGGCAGATTGACCGACGCTGTCGGGGCCTGGGTTGGGATAGCGGCTAGCGAGGGCTTGGGGGTACTCGGGGTGCTAGCACTGGCCTTCCCCTCCGCTATGCCCGTACTCATAGCAGCTGTGGCTCTCCTAGGCTTCAGCATAGCTCTATGGATACCAGCGTATAACACGCTCATAGCCAGGGTAGCCGGAGGCAGGTTAGGTGAGGCTTACGCCGTAGCAAATAGCGTGAGGAGCCTCGCCGGGGCCCCGGCACCCTACATAGGCGGCGTCATATACGAGGCGCTAGCACCCATAGCACCTTTCATGGCCTCAGCCACGCTACTCGCACTGGCATCAGCGATAGCAGCTACTAAGATTAGGAGTGTAGAGGCCAGATGCGCTGTGGCACCTGGCGAGAGGGTCGTGGAGGAGCCCCCGATCAGGTAAATCCGGACGTAGCAAGCTCCCAGCTTATTATACCTCCGATGCACACTACTATGTGATGGTGGATGGATCATGCCCGGTTTATCCGAGAGGATCCTAGAACTCCTAAACAAGCAGCTGAACGCCGAGCTCTACTCCGCCTACCTCTATCTATCGATGGCGGCGTACTTTGAGGGGGAGTCCCTCAAGGGCTTCGCTTCGTGGATGAAGAAGCAGGCCCGCGAGGAGCTAGAGCATGCAATGAAGATATTCAACTATATAGTCGAGAGAGGGGGTAGGGTAAGCCTGGAGGCCATAGAGAAGCCTCTCTCAGAATGGGAGAGCCCCCTAGAAGCCGTCAGGTATGCCCTGGAGCACGAGACGAAGGTGACGAAGAGCATAGACGAGCTGTTCAAGGCTGCGAGGGAGGAGGGAGACCACGCGACAGAAGTGTTCCTGCACTGGTTCATAAGAGAGCAGGTAGAAGAGGAATCCCAGTTCAGCGACCTACTAGCAAAGCTCAACATGGCAGGTGATGACCCAGCAGCACTAATAGCGCTAGATAGTGCCCTGAGTAAGAGATGATACAGCGTAGGTGATATTGAGTCATAACTTAGAACCTAAATTTAACGAATTTACGGAATAGAATTTTAGCGTCTATCAATCGTCTCGATTAACGAGGAATCAATTTTATTATCTATTATATTTATATTTTAAAAGGAAAAGCACCACAGCGATCGCCATCACAACTATTAATATGAGCTTAAGGAGTGTATACTGAGGCCCATTGGCGCCCGTGCTGTCAGATCTGCTTCGCTGGGTTGTGGTTGCTGTTTCAGTATGACTAGTGTAACCTGAAGTGGTGGTTGTTATCGTCTCGCTAGATATCCTAGTGGACGTTGACGTTTGACCTGGCATACTCTCGGCTTCCCCAG
>JALURJ010000037.1 GCA_027016915.1 Desulfurococcales archaeon
CATCGAGGTAGAATAGGGTGTGAAGGCCCCGCTCCCTATTCTCCTTCAACACGTCGTACGGGTATTCGGAGAGGATGCCGTCTCTGGGGTAAACTATAGTGGCGGATTTCCCGAACTTGTAGGGGAAAAGACCTGACGCCGATATGGCAGCGCAGTGCGCCGAAACACCGTAGACTATTTCAACCCTATACCCGTGCCTGACGGCCTCAAGCCTTAGGCTCAGATGGGTTGTTGCTATGAATGGGTCGCCCACCACGGCTAGCGAGACAGTCTTACCCTTACTAAGCTCCTCGAGGATGGCTCGACCGCCAAGGTCCTCGAGATCCCTTCTCTTCAGCACCTTAATGGGCTTGCCTGCAACCTCTGCAAGTACCTCGGGTGTCCACTCGGATACCGGTACAGTGTAGGTTTCGAAAAAGACTGTATCGCTGGTTTTCAGAGCCTCGACAGCAAGCTTGGTAATATACCTTGGTGACAGCCCTAAGCCTACGAATTTAAGCACGCCCCCCGTCTCGCCTCCCCGGCATACCTTTGTTCCAGGCTGGATATATGAAGAGCGGCCATTGGGAGCCCGGTGGTGGGTGTGGCGGGCCCGCCGGGATTTGAACCCGGGACCTACGGGTTAAAAGCCCGCCGCTCTTCCAGGCTGAGCTACGGGCCCTCGGGCTAGTGTGACTCGCATCAAGGATTTTATAGTCTATGCTGCCCGGCGAGGTCGGGTTTAGATTAGTAGTACCATAAGACAGTTGCCGGAACCAAGCCTGCCTAGACGCACCGTATGTAACACTATGAGAAAAACTTATTATAGCCACACTATGAATCCCCTTGAACGCAGGGCCCCTACCAGCTTAGGAAGGTTGAGTCTCATGGTTTCGCGCAAATTTAACGTTCTAAACCACGAGCTTGTGCCTAAGCACGAAGTGCTTAGCCCCGAGGAGGCTGTTAAAGTGCTTAAGGAGCTTGGAACGTTGCCCGAGAAGCTCCCCTGGATAAAGGCCTCAGATCCGGCAGCGAGGGCTGCTGGGGCGAAGCCGGGCGACATAATAAGAATTATTAGGAAAAGCCCTACTGCGGGCGAAACCGTTGCCTACAGGTACGTGGTGGTGGGGTGAGGTGGCAAGCACAACGTTCCCTACGCCGGAGGACCGGTGGACGCTTATCAAGGCGTTCTTCAAGGAAAAGGGGCTTGTAAGGCAGCATCTAGACTCCTATAACGACTTCGTCGAGAACAAGCTTCAGGAGATAGTGAATGAGAACAGCGTCGTTGAGACGGATATTCCAGGACTATACATCAAGTTCGGCAAGATACGGGTCGGGGAGCCGAGGGTCAGGGAGGCGGACGGCGGCGAACACAAGGTAACCCCCATGGAGTGCCGGTTGAGAAACCTAACATACTCCGCACCCATCTACCTTGAGATGAGCATAGTGGAGAACGGGATCGAGGGCGAGCCCGTCGAGATAGTGATCGGCGAGATGCCTATAATGCTTAAATCGGTGAAGGACCCCCTCTCCCGGGCCACGCCCGAGGAGCTCATCAGGATAGGGGAGGACCCTAAGGACCCTGGAGGGTACTTCATAATTAACGGGTCTGAGAAGGTCATTGTCACTCAGGAGGACCTTGCGGTAAACAGGGTTCTCGTAGACGTGACGAAGGGAGGAGCGGCAACCCATATGGCCAAAGTCGTTTCCGCCACCGCCGGGTACAGGGTTCCAGTGATCCTTGAGCGGCACAAGGATGGCACCCTCCACGTCTCGTTCTCAGCAGTTTCGGGCAAGATACCCTTTGCCGTGATGATGCGCGCCCTGGGCCTCGAGAAGGATTACGAAATAGTATATGCTGTTTCCCTGGATCCCGAGATCCAGGGCGAGCTTATCCACTCACTGG
>JALURJ010000038.1 GCA_027016915.1 Desulfurococcales archaeon
TTCAGTATACCATAGCATAGAAGTGCAGCCGTAGCGGCCAGGAGTACTATGAGGGCAACCACGCCCCTACCGGTCATCACACATCACCTCCTAGGCAGGACTATGTATAGCTTAGGCTTCGTGCCCAGCCCCTCGAGTAGCGCGACAGCCCTGCCCTGCCTCACGATCCTCGATACCTCGCTGGACTCATCGTCTAGGTCGCCGAACACCCTAGCACCAAAGGCGCACGCCTCAACACAAGCCGGGATCCATGAGGCCTTACCATTGCTCCTGTGATAACAGAATGTGCACTTGTCGGGGTACCCGGGCTTGAGGCCGTAGGGGTTCGGCGGCTCGCCCTCGAGCCTCCCGAGATACATGGTCCTAGCCCCGTATGGGCAGGCTACCATGCAGGACCTACAGCCTATGCACCTCTTCTTGTCCAGTACCACCACTCCCCTCTCATCGATGTAGCTGGCCCCGGTGGGGCAGGCTGCTACGCAGGGGGCGTGCTCGCAGTGGTGGCACTGTATGAAGAACGGTGTGCCCCTAGGCACTCCTGGTACGTGGGCCTCGCCAGCCGCCGGGTACTCTACGGGCCTGGTCCTGGCGTATTGGAAGGTATTGCTGGGGGCCTCGGCCCTGTCGCCGAGCTGCCTCACGATGTTCTCCCTGAGACACGCGACACTACAGGCGAGGCAGCCTACGCATTTATTCAGGTCTATAACCATGGCCATCCTGGCCATCACGGGCCACCCCCTACGCAGGCTCGATCCTGACTACTACGTCGCACTGCATGGCGCGCCCGCCCTCCTCCGGTATGATCGAGTCGAAGCTCGCCAGCATGTTGGTGTTCAGGCCGTAGCCGCCGCCGTTGCTGAATAGCCTGACGGTCTCGGAGGAGCCGTCGGGCTTCACCACGGTTATCTCGACTCTGCGGCCTGGGTTCGTCGCGTGTGGAGCGACCACTATGAATGGGTGTATGGTCTCGGTGAGCCTGGCCTTAGCTATGAGCTCCCCTCCGGGCCCGGTTATCCTCACGAGGTCCCCGTCTCTTATGCCGAGCTTCTCAGCTCTGCTCCTGTGGATTAGGACGCCGTCGAGCCTACGCCACTCTAGGGATGACGTCGTCAGCTTGCTGAACCTCACCCACATATTCGTTGCTGTGAGCTTATCCATGACGTCAACGGCTACGAACTCGTTATCCGCTAGGCTCCTGGTCATCCATAGTGGGGGGATCCAGGTGGGCAGCGGGTTGAGAGGCGACTCCTTGCCTACGAAGTCCTTGAACATCTCGAGGGCCGCCACGTTGATTAACTCTATCTCACCCGTCACTGTATCGTGGTACTTACTCTTCAACGGGTGATAAGTGGGCTTATCCCTGAGTACCACGACGCCACGCTCCATGAGCTCGTCGGGGTCTATGCCCAAGGCTTCGGCCTGCTTGGCCCAGATGCTCCTCGGATCCTTGAGCGCCTCGTATTTCTCGGCGTTATCCGGGTCCAGGCGTTTGCCTAGCTCGGCTACTATCCACCATCCAGGCCTGACGTCATGGCCCGGTGGTGGGTCTAAGACCTTCTCTACTATGGCGACCTGTCCTATGTCTACCTTGCTTGGCGTGAATATCGTTGAGGCGTCCTGCTCGAAGAACATTGGGAGGGGCAGGACTAGGTCGGCGTAGAGGGTCGTCTCGTTATGGGTTACATCGAATACCACGACGAACTCGGCCTTCTTGAGTGCCTCGGCGGCCTTCGCCGAGCCCTGAAGGTGGGCTACGAGGTTCTGGTTGTAGATTACTATCATCTTATACTTCCTGGGCTTCTCCTCTAGTATGGACTTCACAGCCAGCTGGCTGTAGCACTTGTGGCTTACTAGCTTGTATCCCTGCTCCTCCCAGTACTT
>JALURJ010000039.1 GCA_027016915.1 Desulfurococcales archaeon
ATGCTCAGGGTCCTAACGATCTCGGCGGCGTACCTGGCAACCCTGTAGTAGTCGTAGCAGACCTCCATAACCGAGCTAACCAGCCTAAGGTCCCTGGCCACCGGCTGGTACCTGGCCAGGATCTCTATGGCCAGGTTTCCAACCTCCCTCCGAATAGTCTCTATCTGCACAACCTTGTTCCTTAACCCCTCGGGGATCGCCGGGTCCTGGGTCTCGGCGTAGCGGAGAGCCTCACGTACAGCGTCCTGAGAGAGTCCGGCCACGTGGGAAACCATGACCCTAAGCTTCTCCAGCCCAAGGTCTATCAGCCTTACCAGACCGGCTCACCCCAAGGCGCCTGTGATGAACCTCTCGGTGAGCTCCGACCTAGGCCTGGTGAAGACCTCCCTGGTTGGACCCACCTCGACGATGCGGCCGGAGAAGAGGAAGGCCACGTAGTCCGAGATCCTCGCAGCCTGGCCCGGCGAGTGGGTCACCACAACGACGGTCACATCCTCCCTGAGTTCCACTATGAGCTGCTCTATCCTGCGCGAGCTCTCCGGGTCCAGGTTCGCCGTGGGCTCGTCCATTAGGAGGACCCTGGGCTTCAGCGCGATGGCCCTGGCTATGCAAAGCCTCTGCTGCTGGCCCCCGCTGAGGCTCGTGGCGGGCTCGTGGAGCCTATCCTTAACCTCGTCCCAGAGGGCAGCCTTCCTCAAAGCCCACTCCACCAGGCTGTCAAGCTCCTCGCCGTTCCTCGCGAGGCCGTTGAGCCTCGGGCCGAGGGCTACGTTGTCGTATATGCTTAGGTGGGGGAATGGATTGGGGGTCTGGAAAACCATGCCCACCTGCCTCCTAACATCCATGGGGTCCACCGAGGGGTCGTAGATGTCCCTGCCGAACAGCAGAACCCTCCCCTCAACCCTGGCATTGGGGGCCAGCTCTATGAGGCGGTTAAACACCCTTAGCAGGGTGGACTTCCCGCTACCCGAAGGGCCCATTATGGCGAACACAGTGTTGCGGGGCACGGCGAGGTCAACGTTGTCCAGTATCTTCCTATCGCCATAGTAGACGTTCAGCCCCAGGGTCCTTAGGGCGTAGGTGTCGGAGGGGTGGAATGCCCCATCGTCGGGCGAGGTCCTAACAAGCCTCGCTAGGGGGGATGCGAAGGCCAGGTAGCGGCGCAACGGACTTACGCTCATCCGCTTTTTACACCCTCCGCGCCCGGGGGTAGGTGGTATGGGGTTAAAGGGGTAGCGCCAATAGACTATATAGACGCGCCGGCCCGCTAGCCGAGAGACATATTCATAACCTCCTCCACCTCGCGGCGGAGGGGCGATGACTGGGCACCCCTTCTGGTAACCTTAATGCCTGCAGCCACCACGCCAGCCCGGAGGGCGAGCTCCACATCGCCGGTTTCGAGCAGGTACGTGTTGAAGGCAGCTGCGAAGGCGTCGCCCGCACCCGTGGTGTCGACCACGGGTCCAAGCCTATACGCCTGTTGGAAGAGCAGGCCGTCGTGCTCGACCAGATAAACCCCGCGGGCCCCGTACTTGACTATAACCCTAACCAGCCGCCCCCCGAGCAACATCCTGGCAGAGGAGGGGTCCTCAGAGCCCGTTAGTGTGTAGAGTTCGCGGCGATTTACGAACAACATGTCGACCAGGCCACTCACCCTCCGCACCTTTCCGGGGTCCACTATGGCCCGGCTCCCCGGGTCGTAGGCGGCGAGCCTTGCCTTAGCCACGGCCTCCTCGGAGCCCGATACCACCTCTGCATCGGTGCTGGCGAAGTACAGTATGTCCGCCTCCGCCGCCAGGCTGGGGGGCACTGTGGAGTCGAGGAGGGCGGCGTTGGCCCCCCTGTAGGAAACCATCGAGCGCTCGCCAGCCTCGTCCACAA
>JALURJ010000040.1 GCA_027016915.1 Desulfurococcales archaeon
ATGCCGGGTGCAGCATGCGACCATAAGGATACCAGTGCTCAGCTTCGCCCCCGGAACAACCTACCTCGTGGTGGAGCTGAGAAACAAGCCCGGAGTCATGGCCGGAATACTCGAGGTTTTCCGGGGATTGGGAATTAACGTGCTTGAAGGTGTCCACAGCCGGGGAGAGGCCGAGGATAAGGGCTACTGGATAGCCCTAATAGAGGTCCCGAGAACCCTCAAGGAGGACGACATAACTAGACGCATAAAACGGGTTGATGGAGTGATAGATGCCAGCATTGGAGCCAAGATCCACGGCTCTGCAAGGTTTCCGCCCGTCCAGGTTAAATGGGAACTAGTGCCAGGCATGTCCGCCAGTATCTGGAGGCACCTATTCATCTCAATGTTCATTCGAGGCCTACACGAGAGGCTCGGAAGAGCGGCTTACGCCCTACTCTACCACGCTGGCTACGAGGCCGGCAAGCTCGGCGCAGAATACTGGGCCGAAATGCTCGGTACCAGCGATGCCGAGGTCCTCATCGAGGCCGGAACAACCATACTTCAGAGGCTTGGCTGGTTCTCTGAGGCCAAATTCCTCGAGCTCGACGTGAAGAAGCCCATCATATCCATAGCTGTTAAGGAGAACCAGGAAGCCCATACCAAGAAGTCAGACCACCCCACATGCTACTTCACCTCCGGGATATTCTCAGGCTACGTGTCGACGGTCTTAGGGAAACCAGTAAGGATGGAGGAGGTGAGCTGCCAGGCACGCGGGGACCCCCACTGCGTCTTCGTGTCAACCTCAGGGCCTACACCTAGATAGGGAGCAGGCCCTTACCCCCCAGAGCCTTCAATAGCATATCTACAGCAAACAGGACGAGGACCACGCCGAGAACGGCGAGGAAAACCCTGTATCTTGCTCCTCCAAACCTTTTGGCTCCCAGAGAGGCCAGATATGCCAGCAGCGCAAGCCACGCGTAATCATACGATACATGCAGGACATAGACCGCAGCACCCGAGGCTCCGAGGCCCGAGGCCCCCTCCACTATGGGGAGACCCACACTCACCCACCAAACGAGGAAGTAAGGATTTAGCCCTGTAAGCAGGAGACCCACAAGGAAGGGGTTGGAGACCACCCTACCGCCAGAAAAGGACATGTTTTCAAAACTCACCTCAACCCCCCTCCACGCATCCCTAAGAACCATGTACGCGAAGAACAGGACAAAGATGGAGGCCGCTATGAGCATGGCCTTCTCCACAGGGCCGCTTATGCCGACACTCCTAGTGAAAAATACTAGAAGCATAAAGTAGGGAAGCTCGAAGGCCATGTGGCCAACAGCTATCAGCACACCAGCCTTCCACCCATCCCTCGCACCCAGCACCATGGCTGACACGCTTAAGGGACCGGGTGAGAGGGCCCCTGAGGGCGTTATGATGGCAGTTACCAGCAGCACCCCCGCCAGGCCAGCCATCGCTCGGACCTAAAACCATGCATACCCTGCAGGTGGGAAATAAAACTATCTATCCATGGGTACACGTTCCCACAAGTTAAGCCTAGAATCGGAGGCCCAGCTGCTCCAGCAGCCTCTTAGCCCTCCTAAGCTCCTGAAGGGTTTCCATCCCTTTCTGGGTAAGCGTGTAGTAGACCCTATCCTCATCGGTAACCTCGCTGACAAGCCCCACGTTCTCCAGGTGTTCTAGCATCTGCCGCAGCCTGTCGTAGGGGAGTCTTGCCGCATACATTATCCTAGTAGCTGGCGCCCTCCCCTCGCTAGCTATGGCCTGGAGGATGTCGTACACTATGCCAGCCTGACTTCTATACTTAGCCTTGCCTGCCACCCTCCCCACCCCTCAGCCCTGCAGCTATGGCTAGGAGGCTGCTGGGCCTCAACGCCTCAGCCAGCGCTATGAGCCAAGCAGTCCCTGAGACAACTGCTAGTAGCCTGAGAACATGGGATATCAGCATAACCATGTAGCCAGCGGTTCCGGCATCAAGCCTCGAGTACTGGAGCTTGTCGAAAGTTATCATCGAAAGTATGGAGATGGAGAAGGCGTCCCCGCCCAGCAGCAGGCTGGTGGCCGAGACGGCCAGCACGCCGCCCTGGACGCCGGGCTCTTCCACCCGCACCCTTTCCGTCAGGATGCCTGCAAGTATGAAGGCGTAGGCTAAGGGAAACACCAGCCCAGCATAGCTAACCATGTCCCAGGACACACTCTCCTCACCCGCAGGCCAGGGGTGGACCATGCCATGCATCCACCCATGGCCCATGGGGTACTGCGGCTCCACAACGGCTTGAGCCTCACTGTAAGCCAGATAGCCCGCTATGCCGGAGAAGATAAGTGCCGCTGAGAGGGCTGAGAACCCGAGGCCTAGCAGGAGTAGGCCCCTGCTGCTTATCAGCCTGTGGAGGGCGAACACCTTGTAGGCAATAAAGAGGGCCAGGGGTGCGGCCAGAGCGTCTAGCAGTGCTATGGCCAGCATCACTTCGTGGTACATCTACTCAGCCCTCCCACTACTCGGATTCGCTACCTATATATCTTGGTAGACAATTTGTACACACAAATTTATAATACATTTGGTGAACTAGACTTTTAAATATCGAACCAAACACATTGCATGGCGAAAGAAATGAGGAAGAACACCTTAATCCTCGGAATAGGGTTGGCAGTACTGCTAGTGGCGAGCGTTGGAGTCATGGCCTATGCAGCCTATAACGCTGGGCGCATGAACGATGCACAGCAGACAGGCGAGCCTTATAGGAATAGATACCAGGCCTACGGCCCCCATATGGGCGGCTACGGCCACATGTGGGGAGGCATGCACCACGACGAGTATGCTGAGAACCGTAGGGGAGGCGGAGAGACCATGGGCGGGGAGGAAGTAGAGGTTGAGGGCAGAGTCCTCAACGTCTACGAGACCGGCACCGTAGAGATAGAGGCTGGGAACGGCACCATCTACACCGTAGTGGTGAGAGGCATGTGGCACAGCGAGGACGGCGGTGAAACCCTGTGGTACACCGAGCTCCTCGGACTAATACAGCCCGGCGAACACGTAGAGGTTGAGGGCTACCTGATGCCCAGCGGCGTCATAGGCGGCGTGCACGAAGTGGTCCTAGAGGAGGGCGTATTCACGCACCCCTGCATGGGCTGACCAGCAACCTCAGCCACCAACCCGCAAACAATAGTTTTTCCAACCTACATCTTCGCACTCTTAGACTCGCTCAGGGTGGTTGTAAAGTGGCTTCCACCAACATGTATGAGGGCCTTGAACCTAGAGATGTCGGGTCTCCCCTCGCCGAGCGGAGGCTTGTAGTAATAGTCCACAACCCTGCCCAGCACAAGGTCGTGGTCGCCTGCGGAAACTATGTTCTCCACACTACATTCAGCGACGGCGGATGCCTCCTCGAACACCGGGGCGCTGGTTCTCCTACCCGGCTTTAGGTGGAGGCCGCTTTTCTCGATCTTGTCAGGCTCCTCCCAACCACTCACGCTTCCAAGGTAGTAGACCTCCCGCATATACCTGTATTCGAACACATTAACGGCGAACTCGCGGGACCCCTTGATCAGGGTATACGTATACCTGCGGGGCGATATGGCCACTGCAAGCATGGGCGGGTCCAGGGAGGTGGGCGTCAGCCAAGCCGCTGTCATGGCTCCAACCCTGCTGCCGTGGGAAGCTGTGACCACGTATGCCCGCATAGGGTAGAGGATATAGTACCAGCGCTTCATAAGGGGCACCGTAGATGGATCGGGCTCCAAGGTAATTAATGCCTCACCCCGGGGCGAGCGGCTGGCCCCACCTCTCCCTAAAGGCTATCTCTTTCAGAGGGAGGCGCGGAGGCTTAGACGGGGCGCCCTTAGCGTAGCCTACGGGCAGGATTGTCTGGAGCACGTATTCCTCAGGCACCCCTAGCAGCTGGTTTGCCCACCCAACCTTGGAGGGTGTGTAGGTGACTGTTGCCAGCCCTCTCTCCTCCAGGGCTAGAAGCATGTAGCCCACCGCTATCCACACGCTTTGCACCCAGTAGGGCTCGGTCCTCCTCCCGAAAACGAATATGAGGGCCGGGGCCTCCTCTAGAAACGGCTTCCTCCAGTCTATCCCTCTCTTCCTGAACCACTCTTTCATCCAGCCGGGAGCCTTCCCGTGAAACTCCCTCTCAACCTCTTCGCAGATCTCCCTGACTCTACGCTTAGTTTCGGAGTCGGTTACCACTACGAAGCGCCAGGGCTGCCTGTTGGCTCCGGAGGGGGCCTGCCTGGCGGTCTCAAGGGCATATATTATGTCGCCCAAATCGACACTTCTCTCCTCGAAGCTCCTCACACTCCTCCGAGAGGATGCAAGCTCCAGCACCGTCGGCAAGAGGCCTGCACCGCTACACACTTGGCCCGGCCAGGCTATTAACAGTTAGGCCAGCAGCTTCCTCACGCCGTCCGCCAGGGCCCTGAGAGCCGTCGGTGTCACTAGGACTACGTCGGGGTCCTCCCTATACTGGGGAAGGCCTAGGGAAACTTCCTCCACCTCGCTGGGGGGCACAGATTCCGGCGCGAGGTTGGGTATCTCTAACCCCAGTTTCCCCGCCACGATCCCTACAGCCTTTATGCTGTCGCTGTCGTGTCTAAGGTAGGCTGCTAGCTTCTCGTAGTGGTGGCCGTGTCTGGAGAGGTATGCCTCAAGCCTCCTGGCAAGGACCTTGACGTACTCCTCCTTGATCTCGGGGGTCTCGTAGGCCGGGTTCCAGTCGTAGGCCGAGAAGGGGTAGTGCTCCTCGAGCTCCCGGGGCACGACGCCCGCATTGGTCACTATTATCTGGTGTATCTCGTTGTAATAGCCTGTCTCTCTGAGCGTCTTGATGATGAAGTAGTGTATGTAGCTCTGAGAGTAGGGCTTGCCGTAGCTGCAGGGCAGGATTAGGCCTAGCCTGTACCTCTTGGGGGGCCTGTACTCCTCCAGAATGCGCCTATGGGCCTCCTCGAACGCTGGGTGCCTGAGGTAGTATAGGCCTACGCCCCTCAGGTACTCCTTGCAGTCTCCTGCCAGGCAGAGATCGTCGCCGCTCCAAACCTTGTGGGGCTTCACGTCCCGCCACCCCCAGGCTTTATGCCTGCTATCTCCCACTCCTCGTCTCCCCAGTCGACGTAAAGTGTGTGCCTCTCCAGGTACTCGGCCAGCACGCTGCTCACCCTTGTTTCCCCAGGGTGGCCGGGGAGATACCTGTGGTACCTCACAGCTATGACGCCGTCTAGGAGCTCGTTAAACTTCTCCACGCTCTCCATAACCTTCTCCTCACTGATACCCTCTATGCCGAACAGCACGTAGGACAGTATCTCGACATCCATGCCCCGCCCCCTAAGCTCTTTTCTGAGACTTGAAAGCCTGTAGACCTCGGTGTTGGGGAAGTCCTTGCCAAGCCTACGCCTCACCTCCTCATCGTAGACCTCGAAGCCCACCCTAATGACGAGCCTCCGGGGCTGCAGCAGCCTGTACATGGACTCCACGGTCTCCGCCGTGACCATTCCAGGTATGGACTCCACGTCCACAACCCTGCCCCTGGTCAGCGGGGCGAGCCATGAGGCAACGAGTAGGGGTAGCTCCTGGAAGCTCCCGCCGTTGAAGATCGATACACGCTCCGGCGCCAGCCTCTCAGCCTCACGGAGCGCCTCCTCGACTATCCCCCTGTTGGTCTCGATAACGTCCCTCACCGAGCCCTGCTCGAGGCCGAAGGGGCAGAACCTGCACCTCCCGTAGCTGCAGGGAAGCCCCTTCAGCACAAGCACCAACCTCGGCGAGCCCAGCCTATCGTGCTTTACGAAGACTCCCAGCATGACCCCACCCCCTAGTCTAGGAGGCGGCGCAGCTATTAGGCGATGATGTTTTCAGGAAGCCGAAACAGGGTTAATGTTATTTCCCGTCTCGGAGAAACGCGGGTGGGATGAAGAGTTTTCGGGGAGACCGACGCCTCAGATGAGGCGCGCGGTTACCCGGCTGACCGTACCTTTATTATGCGCCGCACCGAGACCTATCCTTGCGGATGAGCTGGTAGGGACGTTCTGAGCCCTGCAGGGGTTGTGATGTAAGTGGAGCGAGGGCGACGCACCTTCCAGGGAGCCCTAAAGCTTCTCTATTAGAGTCTTCATCCAGTGAGGCAGGTCCGGCGGGATCCTGGCGGTAACGAGGTTCCCGTCAACCACCACGGGGCTGTCGATCCACTCGGCGCCAGCCGCTATGAGGTCGTCCTTTATGGTGGGCACGCTTGTGACCCTCCGCCCCTTCAGCAACTCGGGTTTGCCTATGCTGGCCGATATGAGGAGCTGGGGGCCATGGCATATA